>JBLHIB010000066.1:0-19053 GCA_047615865.1 Gammaproteobacteria bacterium | reverse complement strand
GGATCATCTGTGACATCGAAAAGTCCGACATCCTCTTGAGCTCCATCTCCTTCTAGTCCATTGTTCATGAATTCATTGTTGGCGAAGTTTACACCGGCATGGCAATGAAAACACTCTCCGCCAACAAGTGTCCCACTTGGGTCAAATTCCGTAAAGAAAATGAGTCGTCCGCGTTCCTCGCTTTCGGTCAAAGTTTCCTGACCGAGCAAATATTGATCGTACTTCGAATCAACACTTACAATGCTATTCATGAACTGCTCCAGGGCTAGACTAATTTTTAAGGGATTGATCGTCTCATTGCCAAACGCGCGGGTAAACTGATCTCTGTATCGCTCACTTGCGCCTAATTTGGCAATTACATCATCCAAGGTTTCGTTCATTTCAAGCGGGTCTTGAATAGGTAAAATCGATTGATTTCTAAGAAGTGGTGCTCGTCCATCCCAGAAGAAACCTTCACCATGCCAAGCCATATTAAAAATGGCCATAGCTTGTCGTCCACCTGGCAATCCTTCGACGCCAATGCTAAACTGAGCGGTATCGCTAAAAGCGTCACCCTGTGCATGACATCCAGCGCAAGAAAGAGAATTGTCATTAGAAAGTGCCTTATCATAAAAGAGCATCCTTCCTAATTTGACGCCCTGGATAGTAAGTTGATTGTCTTCTGCTATATCTGGAGCAGGAAAATAACTGTGTTCCAATACATAAGGAGTATCATCAAATTCAACATCCGTATTTTGGTTGTTATCATCGTCTTTCTTGCAGGCAAAGAACACCACAGGAATGAACAGCATGAAAAAAATTATCTTCTTCATCAAGTTTGTTGTTAGTTCTGAAATCTTTCATCAGTGATGAAATTTGAATCTGTTAGTGCCTTTAAAAAGGAAATCAGGGCCGATTTCTCTTGGACCGACAAATCAAGTTCCGTGACCAAGGGACTTTGGTTAAAATGTCCATTTCCACCTGCTGAGTAGTGGTCAACTACGTCTTCTAGTGTGGACAATGACCCATCGTGCATATATGGGGCTGTCATTTCGATGTTCCTCAAAGTGGGAACTTTGAAACGAGCTATGTCATCTTCCAGCAAGGTCAAACGATATCTTCCGGAATCGGCATATACTTCATATAGACCGTTATTTTCGAAGTTGTATGAGGTGTAATTCATACCGCCATGACATTCGGCGCAGCCAATCTCATCATTGAAAAAAAGTTCTCGCCCTTCTAGTTCAACATTCGATAGCGCTGAGAAATTTCCATTGTCATAAGAATCAGCGGGACTTTCGCCAGAGATCATAGACCTTTCGAAGCAGGCCAGCGCCCTTGTAATTACAAAGGTACTGGGTTCCACATCATATGCTTCCATACTCAAATCAACATAAACTTCATCAAGTAATAAGCGCTCAGCGATTAATACCATGTTGAAGTCGAATTCATTGTGTTCTTGAACAGGAACGGCTACTTGCATTTCAAGCGTTGGAATACCACCTTCACGTGTGTAATAGGGCTGATAAGCCACGTTCGTCAGGGTCGGAGAATTTCTCGTTCCAGGAAGATTATCCACACCTGAAGTTAATGCCACATCATCGCTAAAAGCCAAAGCAGCTTTGTGACATGATGAACAACTAATGGACTCATCTCGAGACATCACGGGATCGAAAAACAACTTTTTTCCCAATTCCCAACGAGCATTTGTAAACTTGTTGTCCTCTGGAAATTCTGGCGCTGGAAAACCGGCCGGAATTTTCAACTTGGAAAGTTCTGTTGGTAGGCAATCTTGATTATCCGATTTGTGACAACTGATGAACGAGGCCAGGAAGGCGATCGCTATAAGTAACCGTTTAGACACCTATCAAAGTCTTATCCAACGAATACTCTCGGCAACGCCCTGATTCTCTGAAACTTGGATGATATACATCCCCGGATCTTGGATGTCTAAGTTGGCCGTGATACTCCCTATTCTTAGATTTTCAGAGCTAATCACTTTTCCAGCCAGGTCGTAAACAGTTATTGCTGTAGGTTGGCTCGTTCTTTCACTCAACCAAACAGTAGAAATTCCGTTACTTGGATTTGGAGTGACTTTCATACTCAGTTTATCCAACTCAGAAACACTATTTGTTCCATCCATGGCATAGAATACGTCAGTGGACATGTTGTCTATCAACGTAACTCCGACACCTGTTTCACCATGATTAATTACACCACCACTAACATTAAGACCGTTGAATAAGCCGTTGTAATTTGCTCCGAGATTAATTGCCAAAGTGCTTCCGTCTTGAATGGCTCCAGTAGCCACATCCACCTCTGTATAATTTCCGTCACCTAAGGCATGGATTTCATATGTAATCAACATGCTACTGCCTGTTTTACCTTCCAAAGCAACAAAACGATAACCTGCTGCCCATCCCCAGTGCATTGAAGGAGGTAATATGTAAGCCAATGGATGATCACTCTCATATGAAGCTGGATCTAGGTGGTTGTGCGCCGCATCAACACCAATCCAAAATCCAACTGATTCAACAGTCGTAATATCATACGAACCTAGATCATAGGATGAATCTTCACTGGCATTAACCAATAACCACGTGTTTTCAATAGCCGTTACTTGGCCGCCGTCGTGAGTGACTTCAATTTCCGAAATGTAATATTGAAGTCTGGTAATATTCAGATCATAATCTGCTGTAACCGCGTATGGGTCAGCCAAATTGAATTCTTGACCTTCGAATTCGTGAATAAAATTAAGTTCAATGTTGTTTTGAGAGAAGCTTGTTCCTGTAAGGAAAGTCAACAAAATAAGAGACAGTAAAATTCTTTTCATGAGAAATAAGTTTTGAGAAAAATCAATAGAAAATAAATCGCAATTCACGAGTTTAAACTTGAGCCGAATGGCTTAACATGAAAAGGCATCACGCATAAAAAATTAGCGCGCAATCAAGAATGTAAGTTGGGACCAAAATGGGTGGTCCATCCCTAATGTCGCAAACACATGAAACCGAACCGGAGGACACCTCATCAATTACTAAAAATGAGGTCGAAACGACTTGATCCATCTGAATGGCAGGAGACCATAAATCCGGAGTCTGATGGTTCGTATCAACGTTAATCTGCATCGAACCCAATCGACAGCATGATTTTCCGTAGTGAGTCTCCGAGCAAGGTTCAGCTGCTTCACAGCATTTGTGAACTTCTGAATAGAGCTCTAACTCTACCAGATCGCCTTGACAAATGTGGTAATTCACGATAATACCTGACGTAGATATCAGGTAAATCCCCACAAAAATATAAGTCAAAACAGTCTTCATTGTACGCTAAGATACTATTTTGAGGAGGTGATAAGTCCTCGACCGTAACATTATGTCCTGACTATTTGATTCTCAGTGGCGTACAATCAAACCTTCAAGCCTTCAAGCCTTCAAATTTGCTTCATAAAAAATTCACCCCACCCAATTCAAATTATCTTTAGCTTTGCGCCGCATTTAGAAAACATGATTACAACAACACCAGGAAATACCATTTTTAAGTCCAAGCCGAATACGGCCTGCATGCACAATAGCATGTGGTCGTATGTGCACGCTATTCCATGGTCCAGAACAGGTATCCTCTAAATTCATTCTATAAACGAATTCACAAGCCGACCTGTTCCTTACATGTCGGCTTTTTTATTACCCCTTTTTTTAAGCAATGCAACAATCAATCACTTCAGAATCCCGCGCCAATATCAATCCGTTGACGAGCAAGTATTCATTTACAGTCTTTCCCGATTCACTCAACTACGCTGGGACACTTTTTGGCGGAAAACTGCTTTCGGAAATGGATTTGGCGGCTTCGAACGCTGCGCGTAAATGGCTTTACCATACTTCATGTGATGGTTTAGTGACTGCCCAGCTGAGCGAGGTGAATTTCAAGTCGCCAGGTATGCTGGGAGACATAGTAGAGATTGACTGCACACTTACGAAAGTAGGGATGAGCTCAATTACCGTTTTGGTGAATGTCACCAAAGAGAGTAAGACAGGACAAGGCGGTGCAATATGCGACGCACGATTTGTATTTGTTGCACTCAAGGATGGGTTGCCATTTCCACACAACATTGAATTGAACTAGGCCATGGGAATCATTTTCTACTTCGACATTGTAGGGGTTTTCCTCTTCAGTTTGAGTGGTACGCTTACCGCTCAACGCTACAATAAGTTGGACTATTTCGGTCTGGCATTCGTTGCCCTCATCACCGCCGTAGGTGGAGGAACTGTGCGTGACGTGATCATTGATGCCCATCCCATTGCATGGGTAAGTCATTCCGCTTACTTCGTGGCTATTGTAAGCGGATATTTGGCAGCTTTGATATTCAAAATACCTATACTTAAATTCACCAAACCCATTGTCACAATTGATGCCGTGGCAGTTGGTTTTGCTGCCATTGCCGGAATGCAGAAAAGCATAGAATATGGAGCTAATCCATTAGCGGCAATTGTATTTGGCTTGATAACCGCAACCGTCGGTGGAGTCATCCGCGATGTAATATGCAATGAAATTCCGATGGTTTTGAGACGAGAGGTCTATGCTTCGGCAGTTCTACTTGGATGTGTGGTTTACCTTGCTTTGACACAAATTTTACCTTCATGCGAATCCATTTCATTGTGGTCAGGAGTTCTGGTTATTGTTGCTGTGCGCTTGTTGGCTGTGCACTACCGTTGGAACCTCGACAAAAGAGCCCTAGATCGCAGAAAACGGGCGATTAAGAACAATACCAAGAGAATACGTAAGAATGGCAGAATGCATTTGAAATAATCTAGTCCCTAGGCTTGCCATGTCCGAGGGTCTCCCTATTTTGCTTTTGATAAAACAATTACTATGAAACAAATTCTTGCGGCCCTTCTTTTTCTTCCTTTGGGCCTTATTGCCCAAGATTATTTCCAACAAGATGTTGCTTATGACATACACGTCGCACTTGATGATGAAAGCCATGTTCTAACTGGGAATATTGAAATCGATTACACCAATAATTCCAATGAATCCTTGCCCTTCATTTGGATGCACGTGTGGCCCAACGCTTATAAAAATGGGAATACGGCTTTGGCCAAACAACAGTACCGTTCGGGAGAAATGTTCATGTTTTACGCCATGCAAAAGAATTTGGGCTACATTGACTCCTTGGCATTCAAGGTGGACGGAAGAGCTGTGAATTGGGAATTCCATCCCGAACACATCGATATTGCCAAATTGAATCTTGGCAATCCACTTAAGCCTGGGGAGTCAATTACCATTACTACCCCATTTAAAGTAAAACTACCTAGTGGAGCTATTTCACGCCTCGGCCATATTGATCAATCGTATCAAATTACGCAGTGGTATCCAAAACCTGCGGTATTTGACAAAGACGGTTGGCACGAAATGCCCTATTTGAATCAAGGAGAATTTTACTCGGAATTTGGTTCTTACGATGTGCATTTAACGCTGCCAAAAAACTATATCGTGGGACACACTGGAGACCTAGTTGACTGTCCCGAGGAAGTTCAATTCATGAACAAGTTGGCTACGACAAAAATTGAATTCGAAGGCGAGGGTGATAATGAATTTCCTGAGTCGAGCGAAGAAACTAAAACCTTGCATTTTCATCAGGACAAGGTGCATGATTTTGCTTGGTTTGCCGACAAACGTTGGATCGTACGAAAGGAAGACTTCACCTTACCCCATTCTGGCAGACGAGTGACTGCATGGGCAATGTTTACTCCAGAAAACAAAGAGTTGTGGGAACGTGGCACAGAATACATTATTGATGCAACACATTACTACTCTCTTTGGAATGGTGACTATCCCTATGACCATGTTACTGCGGTCGATGGAACTATAAGCGCCGGCGGCGGAATGGAATATCCCAACGTCACAGTTATAGGAAACTCAGGAAATGCCATGGGACTAGAAACTGTTATCGTTCATGAAGTTGGCCACAACTGGTTCTATGGAATTCTAGGTTCGAACGAGCGTACCAATGCATGGATGGATGAAGGAATCAACTCATACAACGAGACTCGCTATTTTGAAACCAAGTACGACGACACCCTCACTTTTGTAGGTTCATCTTTGAGTCCAAATATCGCCAAGATGCTTGACTTAGACGAATATTCATACCGTTTTCGCGACGAATTGATGTATCTCTTCAGTGCACGCCGACTGGATGATCAGCCTATGCAGTGTCACTCGGATGAGTTCACTGGCCTCAATTATGGAACGATAGTCTATAAGAAGACAGCCTTGGCTTTTAACTACTTGAAAGGGTATTTGGATGGATCGCAAGGTGACGGAAGCTTTGACAATGCGATGCAGAGTTATTTTGAAGAATGGAAGTTTAAACACCCTACTCCTGATGATTTACAAGCTAGTTTGGAAACAGCGACAAGCGCAAATCTCTCTTGGTTTTTCGATGAACTTGTACAGACAGCAGGAAAGCCCAATTATACGGCTAAGAAAGTGAAGAAGGCTGCGGCCGGTTATGAGGTTAAAGTCAAAAACACAGGAGATATCCCCGGGCCATTTGCGTTAAGCGGAATAAAAGATAAAAAAGTAGTCGCAGAAACATGGTACGAAGGAGTACAACCGGGAGAGTCAACGATAGTTATACTAACAGGTACTGAGCTAGATCAAATCAGTTTGGACGGCAGCAACGACATGATCGAGTACGACCGGAAAGACAACAATCTGAGGACTAAAGGTCTGTTTAAAAGAGCAGAACCCCTCCAGTTGAGAATGCTCACACGAATAGAAGACCCACATCACTCGCAACTTTTTTGGATGCCAGTTACCGCTTGGAATAATCAAAACAATTGGATGGTTGGATTGAACCTGCACAATGCATCTCTTCCGCAGGACGACTGGGAATTTAGCATTACACCTTTATATAGTTTCACTTCGAAAACACTCAATGGTTTCGGTCGACTTTCGCATTTCCGTGGACCATTTCAAATGCATTTGAAAACGCAAAATTTCCGTGCGAATGCATCACCTTCATTTGAAGTAGACTATTACCGTCAGTCCTTGGAGTTGGCCTATGATTTCGACAAACGTCCTAATTCACCATGGCGATCGAGGCTTGATGTTGAAGTGGCACACCTATACAGGCACTACGAAATCCGCTTTCCAGCTATTGTTGAGACAGAACTCACATCCCAATTGGATTTGTATCGGTGGTCACCAAAATTGATGTATACCGTTCACAATGCACAAGCGCGTATTCAACACGATTTTACCGTTTTAGCTCGAGGCTTTTTCGATGTGGTAAACCGCAGCGGCACCAATTACCAGGGATCAGTGGCTTATGAAGGAGCCTTTAGTTACAGCCAAAAGAAGAAGAAATTACGTTGGCGATTGTACGCAGGAGGCAACTTGCAACCAAGCGGTTTTTACATTGGCGGCGCTGGTCTCACAGGAGGCACAGATCGTATGTACGACCATTTGTTTTTGCAAAGGCAATATTTCGATAACGTTGCGAATCGACAAGTGACAAACACACAAGGAGCCATTCACATTCCTGTATTCAGCGCTGAGTGGATGACAACTGCCTATGCAGAGTATGAAATCCCTGGTAAATTACCAATTTCTGTATTTGCCGGAGGCGCGCTTTTTGAGAACGCTAGTAATGTAGGAAATGTTAAGAACTACGCTTACAGTGCGGGAATATCTATTACAATAATACGTGATATCATAGCTGTTCACGTGCCGCTTATTGGAGTTCAAATTCTTGATAAAAGCAACAACGGTTACAATCCACACGATTACATAACCTTTGAATTGCGTCTCGAGAAGTTGAATCTATGGAAATTGGCTCGTGAGGCAAGGATTGGATAATTTTCCCTGTGACCTCTCTCACTTGAAAAGTCGTTGCTAAGGATTAGTTTTGCAATCCAATTAAAAAATCAAGATATGTTTTGGAGAAAGAAAGAGCCTAAAGTGAAGGCGATGGAAATTACCGCGGAGAACTTCAAAGAAACTGTCACTCAACAAGAGCAGCCTGTATTGCTAGACTTTTGGGCTCCTTGGTGCGGGCCATGTCGTGTTATTGGACCTATCATTGATGAGCTTGCTGGCGAGTATCACGGGCGAGCAATCATTGGCAAGATCAATACAGAGCAGCAACAAAAATTGGCAATGCAATTCAAAATTCGCAGCATTCCTACTTTGGTCATAATGCACAAAGGAGAGATGGTTGAGCGACATACAGGAATTATTCCGAAGCCCAATTTGCAGGAAATCATTAATGGATACTTGGCTTAGCGCATGAGCGCAAATGTCTTGGATTGGATGAGGAAAGAGTCGTCTACAACCTTTCTGAAGAAGGCCGAATTTGTGAAAATCAAATTGGGTCCAACTTCCCATAGATGGACCCAATTTGTACTTAACCTAAATTGCTTAGCATACTTAACACTGCTAAGTTATACATTATTGGATTTTCGTCAGCAACCAATTGCAAACTTTCATTGACGTTCCATTGTGGACAACCCATTTGGGTTGTCTAAGTGCCTAATAAACACAGGGATATTCGTTGGGCCGAGGCACTATACATTTCGTGTACAACTTTAAGAACATAGTTTCCTTTGATTGCCACAGATATATTCAATTCTGATTTTTTCAGGCACAAAAAAAGGCCAACGCTTTACACGTTGACCTTAAGTTGTTGAATCTTAGTTTATTACTTCTTCAACAAGTCACGAATCTCTCCGAGAAGAACTTCTTCCTTGCTTGGAGCAGGAGGAGCTGCTGGAGCTGCTGCTGCTTCTTTCTTCTTCGACTTATTGTAAGCCTTAACAACCATGAAAATGGTGAAAGCAACGATAATAAATGTGATGATATGGTCAATGAAATTACCATAAGTAATAGCCACCAATGGCATTTCAACACCGTCGGCTCCAACAGAAGCTTCTTGAAGAACGTACATCAACGTTTTAAAGTCAACTCCGCCCATCATCTGGCCAATAATTGGCATCAAGATGTCGCTTACTAATGACTTAACAATTGCACCAAAATAGGTTGCCATGATAAGTCCAACGGCCATGTCTAAAACATTACCCTTACTGATAAAATCTTTAAATTCCTTAAGCATAATCAATAGTTTAGATTTATAAAATCTGTGTGTTTGTATCCGATCAACAAGTGTTAATGATATTTTCCAAAAATGAGAAAATTTGCCATGCATGCACCACAAGGTCCAAGCTATTTTTAACAATTCAAGCTCATTTGGAGAAAAACGCCATCATTAAACCGCGTTTAAGACGGAAATATATTGAATTGGTCACACAATTTTATACATCTGATATTCAGACTACTAAATCAAAGTCCAACTGACGTTTCCACATATCAGCATTCATTACCTTGATTTCAACCTCCTGACCTAGTCGGAATTCCTTTCCGCTTTTGGCCCCTTCTACAACGTAACGGTCTTCTTCAAATCTAAAAGAGTCTGACTTGATGTTTTCCAATCGAATCATGCCTTCACATTTCGAATCAATCAACTCGACATACATGCCCCATGAACTCATGCCACTAATGATGCCTTTGAAGTTCTCTCCAATGCGATCATGCATAAATTCCACTTGCTTGTATTTGATAGAAGCCCATTCAGCATCTTGTGCTTTTTTCTCCATGACTGAAGCATGCTTACACAGACGTTCATATTCGTTCTGATCAGCTGAATTTCCTTTGTCGAGATATTGCTGCAACAAGCGATGAACCATTACATCAGGATATCTTCGGATAGGAGATGTAAAGTGACTATAGAAATCGAATGCCAATCCAAAGTGCCCAATGTTCTGTGTAGAATACACTGCTTTGGCCATCGATCGAATTGCCATCTGCTGGATAATTGGGAAGTCTTCCGAGTCTTGAGCAGATTTGAGTAATTTCCTGAGAATATTTGCCGCATTGGTTTTAGTAGGCATTTCTACCTCGTGACCGAAACGTTTGACAAATGTTCTTAGTGTCTTAAGTTTTTCTGGATCTGGATTATCATGGATACGATAGACAAAAGTCTTAGGCGTACCTTTCTCTACTTTCCCAATAAACTCTGCTACCTTGGTGTTGGCCAAGAGCATAAAGTCTTCAATCAATCTGTTCGAATCCTTCATCTCTTTGATGTAGACACTTGTCGGTCTGCCATCTGCATCCAGATTAAAGCGAACTTCTTCAGTTCTAAAATCTATTCCACCGTGCTCGAATCTTCTTTTTCTAAGTTTAAGAGCAAGTCCTTGGAGGATATTGATTTCTTTTTCAAGATCTCCCTCACCAGTTTCGATTCTTTCTTGAGCTTCCTCGTATGTGAATCTTCTGTCCGAGTGTGTAATTGTTCTTCCGAACCATTCTGACACTACCTCGGCTTCGTCGTTCATCTCAAAGACTGCAGAGAAAGTAAGTTTGTCTTCGTTAGGTCGAAGAGAGCACAAACGATTTGAAAGTACTTCAGGCAGCATTGGGATTGTTCTGTCTACCAAGTAAACTGAAGTTGCGCGTTGCACAGCCTCTTCCTCTATAATAGAACCAGGTTTAACGTAGTGACTTACATCTGCAATGTGCACACCTATTTCCCAGTTACCATTTTTCAATTTTTGGATCGACAATGCATCGTCAAAATCTTTTGCATCGTGCGGATCAATTGTAAACGTGAGTACCTTTCGCATGTCGCGACGTACTTTCTCATCGGCCTTCGTTATTTCGGTTGGAATCTGCGTTGCTGCATGCTCTACCTCTGGTGGAAAATCATACGGTAAACCGAACTCCACCATAATGGCGTGCATTTCTACATCGTTGTCTCCTGGTCGACCAAGAACCTTTGTCACTTTACCCACTGGGTTATCGGCTGGATCATCCCAGCTATCAAGTTCAAAGATGACTTTGTCACCATCCTTTGCACCATTCAATAGGCGCTCAGGAATAAAGAAGTCGACATGAATTTTTTGATCGGACGACTTGCAAAAGGCAAATTTCTTTGACTTTTCAATGACGCCTACATATTGTGTTCTTCCGCGTTCAATGACGCGAATCAATCTACCGCTAGGCTTACTCGCTTTTGCTTGGTAAGAAACTTCTACACGATCTCCCCAAAAAGCCGTTCCTGTTGCATTTCTGCTAAGTTCAATGTCCTTATCGAAACCGTCAACCAAAACAAACCCACGACCATGTCGTGTAATTTGGATAACTCCCTCCGCTATTTCGCGAACTTGCTTTTTCAATTTAAATTTGCCTCTTTCGGGCTGAGAGAATCGCTCTTCGGCGACACCTTGTTTAAGAATTTCGTGAATGAGGATACGGAGTTGTGCATCATTCGCGTGAAGGGCCGCGGCCACTTGTTTGTAGTTCAGAGCCTGTCCTGGACTGGCTTCAAAAACTCGAAAAATCTCCTTGCGTAAATTACGCTTAGCGTGAGTTTTCTTTGATTTGTTTTTACTCATAAAATGTTTAAAATATTGGGGGTGATTCCCCCGAGCCAGAGACCTCTGGCATCTTGATCGAATCGATCAGAAGGTAGTTTTATATTGCAACAATTGCAATTCAATTCCCAGCAAAGGTCGTTATTTTTGTGGACTTGATGTTAAGAGGTTGTTAATGTTCACTTTATAGATTAATATATTTAGCCCTTTTCATAAAATATTTAGAACTAAAATTATTGAAGCCGATAGTGAAAAGTTGCTGAAGCTTTATTATTCTAATGGTTTTAATTAGTTTGTCTTTCTTTGCGAAGCCTAAAGGAATCACATGCTTAAACTGTGAACACCATATATTCGCGGCCATTTTCTACACCGAAGAACTAAAATTATGTCACCCAAACACATTCTACTAAATTTTGTGGTTCTGATTTGTCTGCCTGGCATGGTTCAGGCACAATTCACCGAAGATGACAAGCTTCAATACGTCGAAGCCTCAATAGAAGCTATAAATTCCTTCAACGAAACACTTAGCAATCTTACTAGTGCATCCGAATCTGAATTCGAGAGTCTTTTCAAGCGCTCTGTTGGCGGAAGTAAAAGTGCAATTTCGAATTCGGCCGAATTCTATTCAGATCTTAGCATCACAGGAATGGTTCAGCGAAATCAAAAAATGATTTCATCTCAATACTATTTCGATATTTACAACAAGTTTTATCAGCGAGACTCATCAGCGACTTTGAACCTCCGTTTTTTGAATTGGCAATTGATGATCAACGAGAACGATTCGACTGATGCGCGCACGGCTCAGGCTAGAGTGCTCACATCATACAATGGTAAAGTAAAAGGTGAGCAACCACTTTCTACTATCGTACTGGAGTTTAACCTGACTTTTTCTCAGTCGGCTAAAACCAAAGCTATTTCCTGCCAGATCGTTTCAATGAACAATGGCAGTGAATTCATGATCGAGAATTTTTCGGATGAATTTGCCCAAAAGTACCTTCGTCGAGTTGCAGAAAATGAAAGTATCAACGCCGAACTCAAATCACTCTTTTCGCCTCTAGTCGAGAGCAATTGTGCTTACTACAATAGAGCCATCGATAAACATCTTCAGCTTGCTGATTCATTGTTTAAAGCTCAGGACTTTGATCAGGCCAAAAGCATTCTTGATCTTGCAACATCTGCTAGTAAAAACTACCTAACTCGAACATTTTACCGCACCCAACGAGATAACATAGACGAACTTTTATCTCAGATAGAAAAGTCTGAGGGAGCGCAACAGCAGCAGCGGCTCGATCATTTTCAACTGCGTCTTAATACAGCGCAAGATTTGGCAGATCATGGCGAAAATATAGATGCGCTCATTGTGCTAGATGAATTGATCGCGCAAAATCATGAACTTGAGGAAACATCACGATTGAGGGATAAATGGAACAATGAGCAACAGCTTATAGAACGTATTGTGGAAGAATTAGAGCAAGGAATTAGGCTCTTCGCATTGGACGAGTTTTTAACTGACTCAGTATCTCCACATATTCAAGATTATTTTAAAGGTGTTGATTTTTATGAAAATGTGATCGGCGAGCAAAGTCAGCGAAGCCATATGCTCGATCAAAGTCTAAAAGCATTGGTTGCAAGTACGGATAAAAACAAAGATTTCATACCTTCCTATGCTGCGCGTATTGAAGTGAACAAGGCCATTATCGCGATGAGACCTGTCGACAAAACACCATACATAGACGGGATCTACGATGACTACGAAAAACTAAGTTCTTCAAGCGAGCACAAGGTTAAATTTGCACGTGAAGCCTATGAATATTATGAACAGGAAAATATGCATGACGCGGCAGTAGATATGCTATCAGCATGTTGGGATATGACCCGTATGGATCTTGCAGGCATGACAAATATCGCTTTACTATTAGCTGAACAACATGCTTTTGACGGCAAAGCTAATAAGGCTAAAAAAGTATTTTCAGAATTACTAGAAGTAGACGAAACGTTACTTAAAAACTCGCAATTTTGGGAAGCACGTCTCAAAACTGAATTGATCACGGGAACGAAGGAAAGTAAAGAGGCAACTATTGCCGATTTTCGATCACAATTCGACTCATCAAAGATTTCAGCAACGAATAATCGTCTGCATGATTTCTTCAACAGCGAGGGTGATAAAGCCTTAGCTCAGGACCGGTATGATTTGGCACTGAAATTTTACCAAGGCAATCAACTCATTGACCCAACACTTAAAGATGACCTCAAACTTGGAAATACTGCCAACGCTGTTGGCCAGTACCTTTATGCGGAGTCTATCTTCTTATCATCTTTAACTAGAAATACCAATTCAGACGAGCTTTATTTGGCGCATGCCAACAACCTTCTAGACGCAGGTCTTGGGAGTTACGATATAAAAAAGCTTGAGAAACTGGCATACGCCAGTTCCGCAAGCTTAGCGGAGAATTTAACATACTTGCGCGCGTTGTCTTCTCAGGACAAGAAAAAAGCTAAGGCTCATCTGAAGCATATTAAAACGTCATTTTCCGATCTAAAAAACCAACAGATCTATGCAAAATACCTGTACCTCTGGTATGGTAAAAAGGATTTTGACAAAGCGACCAAGAGCCTCGAAAAATACACAAGTCGGACGAATACGGGAGAAGCTTACTTCAACCTAGCTTGCTGGTATATGGGCTTCAATCCATGTTTTGAACGTGACTTCGTGATGACGAAGCAGGCCAATAAGAATAAAACAACTGCGATCAAGAGTTTCAAAGAGTCTGCAGAAGTCAACGCTCCAGTTTCGGATTGGCTACTGAACAGGTATCTAGCCAATATTTATCTTCAAGAAGAAGATTTCAAAAGGTCTAGTAAATATTTTGGCTTGGCCATTGAGCAAAATCAAGAAGACATCGAATCTCGCATGAAAAAGGCCTTGGTTCACTTTTATGAAGATGAGTACGATGATTGCATAACTGCCCTTGCTGATATTTCCTTATTGGATTTCATTGAGTTTTGCCGGCAAGATGGCAACTACGGTAAAGAGGTACTAGGTATTCGAATTTTGATTCACATTGGTGCGGATTACTTGACCCAGGAAGATGATCAGCGAAGCACGAAAGCGATCGAGGAATTTCGGAAGATGAGTGAGGATAACACTTCTACTACATTGGGGTCTGATGCTCCTCTTTCAATTGCCAATGTTGCCTATTGGTATATCCTAAAGAAAGATGAGGCCAAAGATGAGAATGCTGAATTGGAGCAAGTTTTAATCAAAGGACTTCCTGAACAGTGGTTAAATTTAGACCTCTTCGAGAAGACGGAAGTTTTCAAAGCTCTCAGTAAGAATTCAAACTTCAAACAAGCTTGGAAAGAGAGGTAATCGTTCAGATTAATTCCGGCAGTCAATCATAACTTGTCGTCTTTCTTTGCTCAACGCTCTGAGTGCTGCTTTGAAATCGGTGTTTGCTTGCTTCATGCTCACGACAATTTCGTCTGACATATAGTCCTTAATGAACAGCTGCAAAGGGACCGTATCACATTCTGATTTAGCATTGCCCATAAGCTCTTTGTACTTCTCGAGAATGCTCTCTGGCGTTTCATTTTTCTTGTCTGAACTTTCAAGTCGATCAATTCTTCGTTGCTGAACCTCCCGAAATCTGACCAACTCGGTGCTGTCCATAGTTCGAGTTTCTGAAGAATCCAGTTTCGATGCCTCGATAATGTTTTCCGCCGTTCTAAGGTCTTTAATTTCCAGACTTAGCTCTTCTATCTTTTCAATGACTTCGCTATTCTGTGCCTCACGAGAATCCCCAGAAGGCCAATAAATGTAAGTCACTACTAAAGCGATTGCAACAAATATTATAGGAACAACTTTTTTCATGGTCAAACTCTTTTATAGATGAGGTCTCCTGGTGAATTTTTCACAATGCCTTCAACACTATACTTGGTCACAATATATGTCGACGAGTATAGCAATACGATCATGACCAAAACCCAAGGATCAAAAATATTCAATTCCATTTGGGCAATTTCATCGTCATAATTCAACAGACCTAAGATCAAACTTGTAAATCCTGAATAATTAATAATCAACATGAGCACAATGGCTAGAGCAAGCGACACCGAAAGGAGAGTCAGTACAATTCTCAAATATGCCTTAACCAAAAACGATTTCGTAATTCCAAATGCCCGGAAGGTTCCAAGATTATCTTTGATATGATCGAGATGACTGCTTACTAGATTATAAATAAATATTATAACCGCGACCAGCGCAAATAGCAATAGCAGTCCGCCTAAAACTCCGGTCAATACAGAAACCAAGTTGAAGTTTTCTAATGATTCTATTTTGTTCAGATCCATTTCAACTTCAACACTTTGAATAAGTTCGGAAAAGGGCCGAATACTATCAATTTCAGAAAATCCCAAACTAAACCAGTGGTATTGTTCATTGAAAGCCTTTTTCGCAAATAAACCTTGTTCTTCTGCTTTTGACTTAATGAATACATAATCTGTAGCCATTCGCGGTTTATCCCCTCGAAAAACCGAAAACAAGAGGCCTTTAAATATTTCCCTTCTCAAGCCGATATCAGCACTTTCTCGCAATCCTATTCGGATCCTAGAGTTATGAGAGATCAAACCCGACTCCAAGGGAGCAACGTCAATTGATTCAAAATAACCTCCATAATCTGAATCCCTCAATTCTTTCTTAAGACGCTTAACACTCTCCTCGTTATTATATTCAGAGCCGGTCCAAACAACCATAGAATCCACGGCAGAGCTCATTTGAATTTTGGTCTTACTGATATCATAGGTAATAGACCAATGAAAAGAATTACTACAAATGAAGGAGGCCTTACCAGGTAACTTCTTCACTACTGCAATGACATTCATTACTGGGCTTAGCAGATCGCCTTTGCGAACCGCGATTTGTTTTGGCTGAGCATCACCAAACAGATGTGTGTATACATCTTCCGTTATAATAATACCTGAGCGCCACATGCGTTCACTGTTGCGATGTTCATTTTCTTTCGAATTTCGAAAATCTAAAACTATCTGTTCTTCGACTAAAATGCGACCCAACAATGCTTTATCAAGATTAGGGTTTACGGTTCGCCCATGAACGAATTGCTGGTCATTATCGCTCCCAAAAAAGAACATACTGAATCTATAAAAACCTGCACATTCAGCCAAACGACAGCGTTCAACATTTTGCCAATACTCCAAGGAATCAACAATCTGTGCGTACTTACCTTGCATATCCGTCGTCACAGGAATATCAATCCAGTTGACATAAGGATCATTCATTTTATCTTCGAGGTAATCGAGGCCAGAACTCGCTGCAATTACACCAAATAGCGCAAAAAAGACAAAACTTGGCAAGATGAGTTTTTTCGAAATCCCACCTTTAATGAGAGCTCTCAACTCATTCCTAAAAAATAACTTTTCACTTTCCGATTGACCCATAGCTAATGAACTAATACTGAATTGGGGTTCCCATTCTCTCCTGGTTTCATTTCGATAATGATGTCACCAAAACGTTGAGCTAGTCTTGCATCATGGGACACAACAACAGCTGTTTTCTGAGAAGTTTCAATCTTATTTTTCAAGATCTCGAACAATCTTATAGCATTGCCCTCGTCCAAATTTCCTGTCGGTTCATCACCAAACAGAATTGAAAATCGAGTACTAAAGGCACGAACAAAGGCAATTCTTTGCTTTTGTCCTCCCGACGCCTCGACTACTTTTTTATCGTAAAGTAATTCAGGCAAACCCACCTCATTCATCGCTTTTAGCACTTTCTGCTTCGCTTCTTCAGGAGACATTCCTTCCATCAATAAATTGAAGCACATGTTCTCACCAATGCTAAAGTTGGGCATCAAGTTCGTAGACTGAAATACAAAGCTCAAATGCTCTTTACGAATCGCAGAAATTTCCATGTCGGAACGTCCCCAGATCCCTAATAAATCATGATCCTCCCCTTCTCCGGATCGGAGTATATATTTACCTTCATTTTTATTCAAACATGAATCCGTCATCAAGCCAAGAAACTCAAGCAAGGTACTTTTTCCTATACCTGAAGGGCCCAATAGAAAAACGAGTTTACCCCTTGGGATATCCACTTTTTCTACATGTAGGACCGGCTTTTCTTGAGAATAACCCAAGAGAAGATTACTAAGACTTAATATGGGTTCAGACATAGTGGTTAGTACAAAAATTCAAATGGGATCCAATAAAACTTCTTTCTATTTTCACCTTCACCAGCAGGATAATATGAAAATTTATAGCCGTTTTGAACACCTTCCCAAAACTGTACTTTCTTTTGAAGTTCATTCAGATAATGATTGACCTCCTTAGACGTTAAATCATCAATTCCATTTAACGTAACATTCAATAAAACGTCAGATTCGTTACCTAGGCTAACTCCCTGTTCTTTGAGACCAATCATTTTGTTTCGAATTTCTGTGACGGTCACATTGTCCCTCACCTTATCCAAATCCATGTTGAGAACACTTGTAGCAATGTCCTCCCATAGGTTTTTGATGGCCATTTTCTTGGTCTCTGTATCAGCAGCATCGAAAGCCGATGTTATGCCTTCGAATTGCTTGTTGATGTCATACACCTTGTCCTCAGACAAGAATAAAACCGTCTTCCACATGTCATGTGTCGCATACGGTAATTTTTTAGGGGCATATCCATGCCAGTACAATTGAACACGCTCAGTAGATAAGATCGCGATCTCTTCTTTTGTCAATCCACTCTGACTCAAGATGTGAGCCGTATTTCCAAAGGCAGATGTCATAGAACTTAGCTCTGAGTTGTCCATATACAACCTCTTAATGACTTTTATTTCGGCTTTCGCTTTGTCTCTGGCATCAAGAATTGATTTCGCCATTTCTTTTGAGAAGACTTTGGGGTCCATGGCAATCATACCATTCGTGATGTTATCACCATTTGGCCAAATCGCCCTCATAATGGTCACAGCATTATCTTCCATGCCAATTTCAGCCTTGTCTTTGTAAGAAACAATTTTAGGAGAAGTCGGTGGCGAAAACTCAGCATAAAAATCCTTCTCTCTAACTTCATCGTACATTTTCTTTGAAGCACTAAGCATCATATTCCTCGCATCACGAATGAACAAAGAGTCGGTTGCCATGCCATCTCGGAAACATTGCACTGCAAGATAGTTGATCGAATAGTTTGAAAATCCAGCCCAAATATCACGTTGACGCGGCACCATGTCTGGTTTAGATTCGATGCACAAATCCTCTCTATCAAAATCATCTTGTAAGTCAGGACGATTTCCTAAATGAACAATTATGTTAGTCTGATTTTCATTGAATTTACATTTATCCAATGCAGTCTTTAGCCCGTAAAATGATGCCGAATAATCGTCTCGTGGTCCTGTTGCAACAAACGAAGCTTTTGTGAGAATTTGTTCGACAAACAAATCGTCTTCCGTACATGGGATGACCAAGTTTACCGCGTCTTCATCTGGTTCATCACAATTGGCATCTGAATAGCCAACGTATCCCCACTTGATATCGGGACGTTCTTCCAGCTTTGTATTCTTGTTGACATTCTCCATGATCTTTACGATCTCATCAACGTAAGGCTTCATGCGGTTACCCGTAGTTTCAACTACGAAAACAACATTCGT
>JBLHIB010000065.1:0-19605 GCA_047615865.1 Gammaproteobacteria bacterium | reverse complement strand
TACTGAAGGTGAAACACCATCCAATACCAATGTTGGCAACCAGATAGCCCAGTCATCTCCAGGACCTACTGCTGTGCTCAATGAGCATGAATCAGTTGCGTTTCCTGTTTCTGAAGAATAGCTTCCTATATTCACAAGCTCTCCACATTCGTCTTCTCCAGAAATGACACCCATCTCAGGCACCTCTTCAACACAGTCAACTTCCAAATCACTTGGAACGTCGAAAAGTATTGGACCCGTCGTGTCCACAGTGTAAATGAGCTGTGTACAAAGCTGCACTAGATCATCTACTTCAGCTACCCATGTCCGAGCTATCGTTTGATTGCATCCACCTTCTAGCAATTCATCGTTGTAATAAAGAGTTACCTCTCCATCCACACAATCGGCGAAAACCTCAGGAAGGCCTGTCAATAAAACATCGATTTCGTCTCCACATTCAACTGTCACCTCGTCGGGGCATTGAAGTTCTAAGACTGGATCGCAATCTTGAGCAGACAAACTGCTCCATTGGGTTGTCCCGACAAGCAGAAGCGCTCCGAGTGATAAAATACGCACACAGGACGACCAGCCCAATGCCCGTGGTGACATCAAAAAAGAAGTCAAGTTAAGTTGTTTCATAAAGAAATAGTTTGAATAGTTTTCATGCTTTCATACGTACAATTGCGTCCATAGGGTGGATGGCGCAATTCTAATTACACGAGTATAAAGGTCAGCGAATACACGACGAACGGCCGGAATATTTAGATTAGTTATTAAATGAGGCCTGTGAATTGTGAACAGGGATGGAAATATACTTTTTGAGATGGCTTTTCACTCTCATCTTTAGATCTTTGCACACTCATGTCAATAAAAACCTGCTTATGATAACACAATTGAACCCGGGCGACCAAGCACCTGATTTTTGTGAAATAGATCAAAATGATCAAAAACGTGCTTTGGCCGATTATTCTGGTAAAATCCTCGTATTGTACTTTTACCCTCATGACTTAACTCCAACATGCACTGTTGAGGCTTGCAATTTCCGTGACAACTACAGTGATCTCAAGAAGAAAGGAATTGTCGTTCTAGGCGTCAGTGAGGACGCAGCTACCAAACACCAAAAATTCATCTCAAAACACGAGCTTCCTTTTGACTTAATCGCCGACGTGGACCGTGCGATGTTGAAGGCTTATGGTGTTTGGGGAAATAAGAAGTTCATGGGCCGTGAATATGATGGCACACACCGCACGACATTTATAATTGGAGGCGACGGGAAGATCATCGATGTAATCAAGAAAGTAAAGTCTAAAATCCATTCGGAGCAAATAATGGAAATTCTTGTCGACAAGGGTGCGCTTTAGCAATTGAGGAGTATTGCACTTAAGTCTAAAAACCCTGCAATTACAAAGACTTATTAACACCACAAATACATTACGTAGTGGAATATCTACATTAGCAAAAATTTCAACGATATGGCTATAGATGTAAATAAAGAGAAGCTAAAAGCGCTTCAATTAACGATGGACCGCCTAGAGAAGACCTATGGAAAAGGTGCGGTCATGAAGTTAGGCGATGCGGCTGTGGAAGAGATGGAAGTCATTTCTTCTGGTTCGGTCGCATTGGACCATGCTATGGGCATAGGTGGATTTCCAAAAGGAAGAATCGTAGAGATCTATGGCCCTGAATCTTCAGGTAAAACAACCTTAGCAATTCATGCAATTGCCGAGGCACAAAAGGCAGGTGGTATTTGTGCATTTATAGATGCCGAGCACGCTTTTGACAAGTTCTATGCTGAGAGTCTTGGTGTAGACACACAGAACCTACTGATAGCTCAGCCAGACCATGGTGAGCAAGCATTAGAAATTACCGATAACCTCATTCGCTCTGGAGCTATTGACTTACTAGTTGTAGATTCAGTAGCAGCGTTGACACCACGAGCTGAAATTGAAGGTGAGATGGGAGATTCTCAGATGGGTCTGCAAGCACGACTAATGTCAAAAGCACTTAGAAAGCTCACAGGTACTATTTCTAAAACTGGTTGTTGTTGTATTTTCATCAATCAACTTCGTGAAAAGATTGGCGTAATGTTCGGCAATCCAGAAACGACAACTGGTGGAAATGCATTGAAGTTTTATTCTTCAATACGACTTGATATTCGCCGTTCTAGCCAGATTAAGGATGGTGACAATGTGATTGGAAACCGCGTCAAGGTGAAAGTCGTCAAGAACAAAGTAGCTCCTCCATTTAGACGTGCTGAATTTGATATTATGTATGGCAAAGGAATATCTAAATCAGGTGAAATTCTTGACTTCGCGGTAGATTTTAATATCGTCAAGAAAAGTGGCTCTTGGTTTAGCTATGGTGATGTCAAACTTGGACAAGGGCGAGATGCTGTAAAACAGCTTATAGAGGACAATCCTGAAATGTCTGAAGAAATAGAAAACAAGATCAAGGAAGAGTTGACTAAATAGCAAGTCTCTTTTGAAATTATCAAAAAGGGGAGCTCTGCTCCCTTTTTTATTTCTCTTTTAATACTCTCCCTTTAGCTCTAGCCGCAGGACCATATGTGGGCTCCAGAGCAAGCACTCGGTTATAATCCATAAGTGCCTCTTCAAAATCCCCAAGGCTTTCGTAGCACAACCCACGGTTATAAAATGCCTGATAATAAGTAGGATATTTAACCAGTGCCTCAGAAAAAGCCGTTGCTGCAGAATCGTAGTGTCCTAGAATTTCGAGATAGATATATCCCCGATTGAACGAGGCAGCAGCATTTGCATCGTCAATGTCTTCAATTAGCAGATAACATTCGAGTGCATTCTGAAATCTCAAAGAATCTCCCTTTGGGTTCTCCTGAAGATACATCGCTTTATTGTATAGGGCTTCTGTACTAGTAGGTCGAAGCTCAAGAGCTGAATTGTAATATTCGAGAGCCAAATCATCATTTGCGTATGCGTATAAGAGAGCAACTTGAATATAGGCATCATAGAATTCCGGATTCAATTCGATAGCAGTGGCATAAGATGAAGCCGAAGCAGCCGTATCACCTGTCTCTTTAAACAACATCCCTTTCATGAAATAAGCGTGGGCATTATTCTGATTCACGCGAAGGGCATTATTTATATTGGTCAATGCCTCATTGTAGTTCCGTTTGAGCAAATCGATCTCTGCTTTTTTGAGCAAACACTCTTCATTTTCCGCATCCAACTCAATGCACCGTTCAAAGTCATCCAAAGCAAGAGGCAGCTTGCTGTTCAGATAATGCAAATTCCCTCTATTCTGAAAGATTTCGGCATTACCAGAATCCAACCTGAGCGCTCTTTCATAATCGGCAAGTGCCTTTTCAACTTTACCTTCCAATTCAAATAAATCGGCCCGTTTTAGGAACAAGTCAAGGTTATTAGGATCTTCAACAATAGCCGAGTTGATTTTATCCATTGCAGTTTGTTCTGAGACAACTTCTGAAATGGTGGTTTCTGTTTTCTCGGAAGAATCACAGGAAACACAAAATGCCATGCACGAGAACAGGGCAGAAATCAAGATGATTTTGTTGAACGACAATGGAATCACAGTCATGGAATCAAAGGATGAAATTAATACGCCAAACAGAATGCGAATCTCTGAATTTTTGATAAGCTTTAGGCTGCAAGGATACGCAATAATATCATTTCCTACTGCTGTGATAAGGCACAGGACTCGTGACATCGTCTTTCACATAGGTCGAAGTAGGAACTAAGCTGATCTCATGTTGATTACCATTCCTTGGAGATACCGAATAACCCAATACCAATTGGTACGATTCAATAAAAACCGAACCCGGGATATCTGTATCGGTAAAAACCAAGTAAAGCTCTACCCTCGAAAGCACATTCTCCTCTTTTCCGGCAGCTCCTATGGTTAACTTCCCTCCGGTTACGTCCGCCAATAGTAGCTCGTTGTATCCAAACCTATCTTCCATTATTGCTTCACGCCTTCCAATGAATAGGGACTCATAGCCTTGATCAAGACTGATAATAATATCAATATAATTTGGTCCCTCTCCCAAACCAACATGAGGAAGCAACACTTTTTCACCATGAATAATTGCATGTTCTATTCTGGCAAGATTCTCCAGGTTTGTAAATCTTTGATTTCTCAACCGTTGCTTTTTCAAATCAAGGTGACGTATCATATTGCACCCAGCATCGGCCACTACGAGCATCTCACCGCGGAGATGGAGTGACATTATACCGCGAAACTTCGCTTTGGCAAACTTACCTTCATCTGCACCCAATGAGCCTTCGCCTGCATTTACTTTTAACTCTCCCTTGATCAATTCAAAAACTTGGTGTCTATTGTAATCTCCAATAAATACCTTACCACCTCCTGCAGCAATGCAATTTGGAAAATCCAGCACTCCTTCTTTGTCCTTGAAAATCAATTTAATCTCCTTGTTAGCGTCCCACTGAACAATACTTCTATTCGATGCATCCAATATCAGCATTTTGCCATCGTCAGTAAATGAGAATGATCTTGGGGCATTCAAGGCAACTTCGAGGGCTTTTCCTTCTTCAAATCCACGTTTACCATTACCTGCAATAGGCTTAGCCTTCGATGAGATGACATCCATTTCCCAAATTTGATTCAATCCGGTCATCGCTATGTACAACTTACCTCCGCGCAACTCTATATGGGTTGGGTAGCTAATTTTCCCTGATGTTCCGAATACCTCGTCAGTAGCAATTTGTGCCGCCTCACCGCTGCCAAGGATCGTCGTGACACGATTATCAACCAAGTCCACACGACGAATTGCATGATTGTATGTATCCGCCACATAAAGTATTTGATTCCTCTCATCAAGGGCCATTCCCATTGGGGTATTGAACTTTGCCTTTTCTCCTACGCCATCTATAAAACCAGGCTCACCATGTCCTACAGTTGAGATAATCTCACCTTCATATGTAGAAATAAGAACTCTGTGATGACCTGTATCTGCCATAAACAGATCTTCACGCTTACTGCTAGTCAAAGCATAATGTGGCTGTTTAGCCAAAGGGTTTGGCTGATTCTTGGCTAAGTCACCATACACCGGAGCATATGAAGCCAAGACTGCAGATCCTCCTTGTCCTTCAAACAAACCAGACAAATTATAGATCATACTCTTTACCTCTAGCATACCGCTGTGATTGGTAAAAAGAGACCCTCCCCCTAACACCATAGTGGTTGAAGGAAAAGTATGAAAATTCATGGGTTCAAAAGCTTCCATAGAAGCAGGCATAAACACAGAATGATTGATTCCAAAACTGCGGATATTGCTGATGACTATATCCGGATCAGCATCCAATTCAGTCATCGGACTATATATGGTGAGCAATTCTACTTCGGGATTCTCTGCTCCAAATTGCTCCAAAGCTTGGATAATTTCACGCGCATGAATCTCTCCAGGTGACCAATAATTAAGGACTACTAATTTGTTCTTCCTTTCACTTAGCTTAAACGGTTTGACCACATTGAACCAAAGTCCGCTATCCGGAAGCTCGATAAGTTGTTTCGGGCCTTTATCGAAATAATTGGCTGCAACTTCAGGCCCGGTTTGGGCAGAGAGTATAGTTCCAATGGAAACAAAAAATAAAAGGAGAAAAGAGTTCTTCATAGACAAAGCGTTAGCGCGCTTAGAACAAAAAACGTTCCAAGCTTAACAAAAGTAATGCACCACAATCAAATTACCATCAATTTAAATCTGAATGAGACTTAGTCACAATCTGAATTTAATGTAGGACAATCTAAAAAACAAAAAAAGGCTGCCACCCGCCAGAAATTAATTCTGGAATGTGACAGCCTTCAAATATGTTGAAGTGCGAATTTAATTCACGTGATCAACCACAGCTTTGAAAGCATCTGGGTGATTCATCGCGAGATCAGCAAGCACTTTACGGTTCAATCCGATATTAGCTTTTCCTAGCTTACCCATAAACTGCGAGTAAGACAATCCGTGAACACGTGATCCTGCGTTAATACGCGCGATCCATAGTCGACGGAAATTACGTTTCCTTTGTTTACGACCAATGTATGCGTACACCAATCCTTTATCAACTGCATTTTTTGATACAGTTCTTACATTCTTCCGAGCACCGTAGTACCCTTTAGACATTTTGAGGACTTTTTTTCTACGCTTCCTCGACGCGACTGCGTTATTACTTTTAGGCATTTCTTGTCCTTTTTTGGTCTACAGTGACTTTTTAGTTCTTAATACTGCACACCGGGTTAAACAAACCAATTAATTTTCAAAATTAAGCGCAGAGCTGCTTCTTAATGCTCTTCACATCAGACTTGTGGACTGTTGCGAACTTTGAAAGTCTCTTCTTTTGAACCTTTGTCTTCTTGGTCAAAATGTGACTTTTAAAGGCGTGCTTTCTTTTGATCTTACCAGTTCCAGTAAACTTGAAGCGTTTCTTGGCGCTGGATTTCGTCTTCATTTTAGGCATCGCTATATATATTTACGTTTTCTTCGGATTGATAAAAATCATCATCCTCTTACCTTCCATCTTCGGCATCGTTTCAAGTGTACCGAGGTCTTCAAGTTCTTGGACAAATTTCAAGAGAAGAATTTTACCTCTTTCCTTGAATACAATAGTTCTTCCTTTAAAGAACACATAGGCCTTTACTTTAGCTCCTTCTTCCAAAAACTTCCTAGCGTGATTCAATTTAAATTGAAAATCATGCTCATCGGTATTCGGTCCGAATCGAATCTCTTTCAAAACAATCTTAGACTGCTTTGCTTTCAATTCCTTTTGTTTCTTCTTCTGGTCGTAAAGAAACTTGCTATAGTCCGATATGCGGCAAACTGGCGGATCAGCTTTTGGAGAGATCTCGATGAGATCCAATTCCATTTGATCTGCCAACTTCAAAGCATCCTCTATCGAGAATACTCCGCCTTCCACATTGTCTCCAACCAATCTAATGCTTGGTACGCGGATTTCTGAGTTTGTACGGTGAGGGTTTTCTTGTCGAACACGTCCCCTGGGCCGTTGATTTGGTCTTCTAACTCCTATGACCTTGCTTATTAAGTTAATTTGGACTGGCTCTATGCCAGCATCCTTTCTATTTCATTTTGAATCAGCTGCACAAAATCTGCAACACTTCTAACACCCAAATCTCCCTCTCCTTGTTTTCGGACGGCTACCTGACTACTATTTGATTCTTCCTCGCCAACAATGAGCATAAACGGTACTTTCTCTACCTCCGCATCACGGATTTTCTTCCCAATCTTCTCGGCACGCTCATCTACGGCGGCGCGAATATCGGAATTATTAAGCATATTTAAAACACTATCTGCGTATTCGTGGTACTTTTCGCTAATCGGCAAAATTCTCACCTGCTCTGGCGAAAGCCAAAGGGGGAACTTTCCTGCACAATGCTCAATGAGAATTGCGACAAATCTTTCCATACTTCCGAACGGTGCTCGGTGTATCATTACAGGTCGGTGCTTTTCATTATCGGACCCTACGTACTCCAATTCGAAACGCTCAGGTAAGCTGTAATCCAACTGCACTGTGCCCAACTGCCATTTTCGACCAATCGCGTCACGCACCATAAAATCAAGCTTCGGTCCGTAAAATGCAGCCTCTCCATATTCAACTACAGTCTTTAGCCCTTTTTCAATTGCTACTTCAGCAATTGCTTTTTCCGCCTTCTCCCAGTTCTCAACATCACCAATATATTTACCAGGATTGTTAGGATCTCGAAGAGAAACTTGTGCTACATAGTCCGTAAATCCCAAAACCTTGAAGATATAAAGGACTAAATCGATCACTTTTCCGATTTCATCTCTTACTTGATCTGGGCTACAAAAAATATGTGCGTCGTCTTGAGTAAATCCTCGAACTCGAGTTAATCCATGCAGCTCTCCACTTTGCTCATAACGATAAACTGTTCCAAACTCGGCATAACGAACAGGAAGGTCCTTATAAGAACGAGGTTTTGCTTTGTAGATCTCACAATGGTGAGGACAATTCATTGGCTTCAACATATAAACCTCTCCCTCATGCGGAGTTTCAATTGGCTTAAAGCTGTCTTCACCATATTTCGCCCAGTGACCAGAAGTCTCATAAAGAGATTTACTTCCAATATGCGGCGTGATCACTGGCTGATAGCCAGCCTTTCTTTGTTCAACCTTTAGAAAATCCTCTAATCGGCCTCTCAACTCAGCTCCTTTCGGCAACCATAACGCAAGACCTTGGCCTACGTTCTGACTAAAGTGAAAAAGCTCCAATTCTTTACCGAGCTTTCTATGATCTCTTTTCTTTGCTTCCTCAAGCAGCAACAAATGCTCGGTAAGTTCTTTCTGTTTTGGAAAAGTCACTCCGTAAATACGAGTGAGCTGCTTATTCTTCTCATCTCCTCTCCAATAAGCGCCAGCTACTTTCAGTAATTTCACTGCCTTGATAAAACCAGTACTTGGAATATGAGGTCCACGACACAAATCAGTAAATTCTCCTTGCGTATAGAATGTGATTTGTCCGTCTTCTAATCCGTCAATCAACTCCAACTTATACTCATCACCCTTCTCTTTGAAATAGGCCAGAGCATCAGCTTTAGAGACCAATTTTCGGTCAAAAGAGTTTTTCTGACGAGCCAATTCCAACATCTTGTCCTCCATCTTCTTGAAGTCCTTGTCAGAAAAAGTTTCTTCGCCAAAATCGATATCATAATAGAATCCGTTCTCAATGGGCGGACCTATAGCAAACTTGGCTTTCGGGTAGTAAAATTCAATCGCTTCGGCCATCAAGTGTGCTGATGAGTGCCACATGGTTGATTTCCCTCCTTCGTCATTCCAGGTCAATAACTTGAGCGTACAATCCTCATCAATCGGACGATTGGAATCAATTATTTCTCCGTTGACCTCTGCAGCCAATACGTTACGCGCTAGTCCTTCGCTTATGCTCATGGCCACATCATGGGCCGAACTGCCTTTGGCAATTTCACGAACAGAACCATCTGGAAGAGTTACATTAACCATACTAATATTGAATTTTAAGCTTGCAAAATTACAAAATCTTACGCCATCAAAGCAGCAAAGGTTCCTCTCTAATTGAGAAAGTTCCTCTCAATTTATTAATTCTTCTTTTTTTTCTTTGAAATACTCACTTATACCGTGATCCTTGTGGCTAATGTCATTTGCGCTTAGTCGCTATCATTTTTCTCATATAACAGTCACAAGTAGAAAGCCTATCGCAAAGCCAAAACTCCAGGTTCAGCAATGAAAACCAGACAACAATAGTTGATTTCACTATTATTGATAATAAATCTAAAATCATGATTCGTAAAGTAGCCGCAATATTTGCCTTGTGCATATTTATTTTCTCCTGCAGCACCCAGCATGTCGTATCTGATCACGCCATCCAAAAGCGGAAATACCGCCCCGGATTATTCGTGAGTAAGAAATCCAAGTCGATTGAGAAGGACCAAGAGTCTGTAATTGCTGAGCAAAAAGAGATTAAGGTCTTTTCGAGTCAAGAAAATTTTGCTGAAAAAAAGGCATCTATTGACGTCCTAAAAACAAAGACGGCAGATCATATTGTCCAAGAACCAAAAGTAGAAACCAAAAACACGAGGTCATTCAAATCAGATCCGCTCGCTATATCGAATAGAATAATCGAAAAGCTCATCCCCATGCAATATGCCGAGGGGTTTACGAAACAGCTAGGCAGACTAGCTGCTCAAGAAACAGAGGACGAAGGCACTAGTATGTCGGCAATTATAGGCTGTTCCTTAGGCGGCACTGCTGTTGTATGTTTTATTGCAGGATTGGCGACTATTGACTTTGGTCCTGGTATTTTCTTAATGATTCTTGCTTTTGCCATTAGCATTGTCGGTCTCATATTCTCTATTAACGCAGCCATTGAAAGCGGGCGATCTGACATCAAAGGGACCGCATTATCCATTATCGGCATTATTTCGAACGGCGTCATTGTAATTATGGGGTTGATAGTAGCTTTGATCGCATTCATTATCATCGGCATTATTGCAAGCCTCAACTAAATATAATTGGGAATGTGAATCTATGGGTGTGAGATGAGGCGGGACAGCTTCATTTACTAATAAAAAAAACATCGAAGTAATTGCCCCCTTTTCACTTACCAGCAATGACATTTGCCAAAGGCTTAAAACATTATACCTTGGTCTTTACTTTTGACCATTGTTTAATCTGCCAATTGATTTTCCCCGTGCAGATATGATTTCCTTCCAAGTCGTGAATTAATATTTCACACCTATACATTACCACGCCTTCTTTTTCCAGTGGTGCAATAATCTTATCCCGCATGTCGCTATCAGAAATTGAAAACTTGGCCTCCACGGGACCTTTTGCTTGATAGAAATAACTCACCTCTATGCTCTGCATTATCAAACGGTACTTCTGAGGATCGAGCGCATTCAGCATAACCAAACCCGTTGTATATTCAGCAACGGTAGCCAAACAACAGGCGTGGATACCCTTGAGGTGATTGAGGTTCTTTTTGATGTAAGGAACTGCAACACGTACCTCTTTATCTGATACTTGAACAATACTAATTTTATGCGGCGCATTGAAAGGAATTCCGCGATGAAGGACAAAGTTTAGCTTCCTGAGCCCCCATGCTGACGATTGTGCGCCAACGAATAATTTACTGAGATTGAACATAGCGTAAAGTTAACAAAGGGAATAGATTCTAGTACTACTAGAGAGAATAGTTCCAAAATAATCCGAGCCATGTATGGCGTTTCCAATTTCAAGTAATACTTCCTTGCCCTTTCAAGCAGTATTGTCTTATCATTCCTATCATTCCTGCATTTTTAAGACTAGGCTCACATGCTTGCGTCCTATTTGAACCTTACCCAAATTTTACCACAAATGCTTAACACCTTTTAACGCAGCCTTTTGTGCGATGGACAATCGGAATTCTGTTCTTTGTATACACCAATTGCAGGGCGAATATTTTTTTTTTGCGTTGCTATCGGAATTTTAACATTTTTGCGTTCCCGTAGTTCGTTGTCCTAAATGAACCTTTTTTAGGTGCGATTTTTTTTAGCACAAGGCAAATGTCTGGAGTCGAAATCGGGTAATTTTTGTGTAAAAACCAAGTATTTATCAATGGAAAATGGAGCTTCAGAAGTGTCGGATGCGCAAGGAGTTGACATCAGAGCACTGAGTGAGAAGATTGAAAAGGAAAGCGGATTCGTAGACCTTCTAAATCGAGAAATGGAAAAAACCATTGTCGGTCAAAAAGACATGATTCGCAAACTGCTGATTGGTCTTTTGTCCAACGGGCACATCCTATTAGAAGGTGTTCCTGGACTAGCCAAGACACTGGCAATCAAATCCTTATCTCAAGCAATTGATGTGTCATACAACCGCATTCAGTTCACACCCGACTTACTTCCTGCCGACCTAGTTGGTACGATGATTTACAATCAGAAGAACGAAGAATTCACAGTTAAGAAAGGTCCTGTATTTTCGAATTTCATCTTAGCGGATGAGATCAACAGAGCTCCAGCTAAAGTCCAGAGTGCTTTGCTTGAGGCCATGCAAGAGCGTCAAGTTACTATAGGCACAACTACCTACGATTTACCGGAACCCTTTTTAGTTTTGGCAACACAGAATCCAGTTGAGCAAGAGGGTACTTATCCTCTTCCTGAAGCTCAAGTGGATCGTTTTATGCTGAAAATTGTCATCGGTTACCCTGGAAAGGAAGAAGAGAAAAAGATTATTCGTCAAAATATTTCTGCCGAAAAATCTGCATCTCCCTCGAAAGTCGTTTCATCTGACGATATCAAAAGAGCTCGTCAAACGGTTCGTGAGGTATACATGGATGAAAAAATCGAACAATACATCGTCGACATTGTATTCGCCACGAGAAATCCTGAGGATTACAAGTTGGGTCACCTGAAGCAACTGATAAATTTCGGAGGATCACCAAGAGCAAGCATCGCCTTGGCCATTGCATCCAAAGCAAATGCATTTATCAATCATCGCGGATATGTTATTCCAGAAGATGTGCGCGAAGTCAGCATGGATGTATTGCGTCATAGAATTGGCATCACCTACGAGGCTGAAGCTGAGAATATCACTCAAGAGCAAATCATCACTGAAATCTTAAACAGTGTAGAAGTTCCTTGATCGGTCCTACCGACTTGAACAGAGAAATGCATGGAGACTTCAGAGCTATTAAAAAAGGTACGCGCCATTGAGATTAAAAGTCGAGGACTGAGCAATCAGATCTTCTCGGGAGAGTATCATTCGGCTTTCAAAGGCCGTGGAATGGCTTTTTCTGAAAATCGCGAGTACCAGCATGGGGATGAAATCAAGACAATAGACTGGAATGTTACCGCGAGAATGGGACATCCTTATGTCAAAGTCTTTGAAGAAGAAAGAGAACTTACTGCCATGATCCTCGTTGATGTTTCGGGAAGTGAGCAGTTTGGAACCAAGGGGCAGCTAAAGCGCTCACTTATTGCAGAACTGGCTGCAGTTCTAGCTTTCAGTGCCATCCAAAACAATGACAAAATTGGAGTGCTTTTCTTCAGCGATAAGATCGAGAAATTTATTCCTCCTAAAAAAGGAAAAAGCCACATCCTTCGGATCATACGAGAGCTTATCAATTTCGAAGCTGAGAGCAGTGGAACGGACATCAGGCTAGCTTTGGACTATCTAAATAGTGTCATCAAAAAGAGGAGCATCTGTTTTTTAGTTTCAGATTTCGAAGATCAAGGGTTTGAAGACGCCTTGAAAATTGCCAACAAGAAGCACGACATGGTAGCTCTTAGAATTCAAGACCCGGCCGAACAAGTCTTGCCAAATATCGGTTTGGTTCAAATAAAAGATTCAGAGACTGGTGAAGTGCAATGGGTGAATACGAGCAGTAAATCGGTACGACAAAAATTTGCCAAGAATCGAGCCATTCAAAACGCCGAACTCAAAGGGCTTTTCAGAAAGTCTGGAGTCGACTTCGCTTCGATCAATACGAACGAAAATTATGTTCGCCCATTAATGAATCTTTTCAAACAAAGATCTTGATGATTAGGTTGATACACATAACGATATTTTGTTTTGCCACGGTTCTTTCACTCTCGGCTCAAACGACGGTAAAAATTGCTTTATCAACCGATTCCATAGCCATTGGCGAGCAAGCTCAGCTTAGTATCGAAGTTGTATATCCTTTGAAAGATGCCGCTTTGCTCACATGGCCAAATTATGTTGACACACTTACTTCTTCGATTGAAATATTGAGTCGGTCCAAGGTGGATACTTTGTTGGCCGATGTCGATTCAGCTGAAGACTATTTCAAGCAAGTGACAACATGGACCGTTACTTGTTTTGAAGATGGCTTCCATCCTATTCCACCTATGGCATTTGGACTTGGGGAAGATCCTATTGAATCCAATGCTCTTCTTCTTTCCGTGGGCCAGCCGCTTCTTGGCGAAGATCAAGAATTCAAAGACATCAAGGGAATTCAAGAAATCAAGTATGACTTGATGGATTTCCTCAAAGAATACGGTTGGTATATCCTATTGGCTCTGGTCGCTCTTGGGTTGATAATTTTCGGAGCAATTAAAATTAAAAACCGACCGACAAAAGAGATTGTTAAAGAAAAGAACGTTGTTCCACTTGAACCGGCTCATATTATTGCGGTTCGTGAATTGGCCAAATTGAAAGAAGACGCTGTGTGGCAAAGAGGAAATGTAAAAGGCTACTATTCTCGCTTAACGACGATCCTTCGAACATACATAGAGCATCAGTTTAAAACACAGGCTTTAGAAGAAACAACCGATCAGATTATCCGGGACTTAAAAGCCCTTGATGTCGATCAAATGCAGGTCAGTAAATTTGGTGCAATGCTCCGATTAGCTGACTTAGCCAAGTTTGCAAAAGCCAAGCCTTCGGCAAATGATAACGAGAATAGCATGCTGATAGCCGAGGAGTTCGTGCGAGAAACCACAACATTAGATCAGGAACACATTGAATAGTACACGAATATCCATATGGTCTGCCTGTGCACTGGCGCTTATTGGAGCGGCTTTGGTGTACTTCAGCTTGATTTCAAAGTATGAGTACCATACTCCTCAAGCTCTGTGGCTTTTTGTCCTGATTCCCATCATGGTCATTTTCTACATTGCTAGAATTTCTAAGAATCAAACCAAGTTAAGTTACTCCACTCTCAAAGGTTTTGAGGGAATTGGTTCTAGTTGGCTAGGACAAGCAAGGCATTTATTGTTTCCATTGAGAATCATCGCCCTAGCACTTTTATTTATGGCTGCCGCACGTCCACAAAGCGCAACGAGTTACGAAAACATGACACGCGAGGGAATAGACATTGTTTTGGCTATAGACCTTTCTGCTTCTATGTTGAGTAAGGACTTCAAACCGAACAGACTAGAAAGCTCGAAGGAAGTTGCTGCAAATTTTGTCTCTGAGCGACCCGACGACCGCATAGGAGTGGTTGTGTATGAAGGCGAGAGTTTTACTCAGGTGCCTTTGACTTCAGATCACCGAGTTGTTTTGGAATCAATAAACTCATTGCGCACGGGCATGGTCGAAGGTGGAACAGCAATTGGCATGGGCTTGGCTACTGCGGTGAACCGATTAAAAACTAGTGAAGCGCGGAGCAAAGTAATCATTTTGCTAACTGATGGCGTCAACAACGCGGGTCAAATCAAGCCCCTCGATGCAGCTCGAATTGCGGAGGCATTTGACGTTCGCGTCTACACGATCGGAGTTGGGAGTAAAGGACAAGCGCAAACCCCTGTAGCCATGCGCAATGGGAAGTACATCTTTGAAATGCGCCCGGTTGAAATTGACGAAGAAGTGCTTCAAGAAATCGCTAAGATGACAGATGGCGCATACTTCAGGGCAACCAGCAAGAAAGGCTTAAAAGAAGTATACGAGCAAATTGACAAATTGGAAAAGACCAAGTTCAACGTCAATCAATACACGCAGCGCACAGAAGAATTCGGATACATTGCATTGATGGGACTAATCCTTCTGCTTATTGAATTCCTTTTTAGACAAACAATACTTCGCACGACACTATAAATGGCAAAACGGACTAAATACAATTTCAAAGCAATCATGATCACCCTGATTATCACGGAGATTTTGTTTTGGATACTCGTTTTTGCGGTTTATACTTTTTTGCTTTTCTACGTTCCGAATATCCGATTTGAAAATCCTGAATTGGGGTGGTTGTTGATCGTTGTGCCATTTTTGAGTATTCTTTACTTGGCTATGCTTGCATGGAAAAACAGGAAGATTCGGTCTTTTGCCGAGGAAAAATTGATTCCTCATTTGATTCCAGACCTCTCCTCTACCCGCAGCTTCTTCAAATTCCTATTCTTCAAATTGGGAATTGTCTTTCTGGTTATCGCGTTGATAGATCCCAAAATTGGAACCAAACTAAAAGAGGTAAAAAGCACTGGAATAGATATCATGTTCTGCCTAGACGTCTCGAATAGCATGCTTGCTGAAGATGCCGAACCCAATCGACTAGCACGGGCCAAAAGATGCATCCAACAAATCATTGACCAGCTGCATGGCGACAGAATTGGTGTCGTAATTTTTGCTGGCAACGCTTACATCCAGTTACCAATTACTACCGACTATGACGCTGCAAAAATGTTCATTTCTGGCGTTGACACGGATATGCTGTCGGTTCAAGGAACTTCCATTGGCGCAGCCGTTGAACTGGCAGCCGAGTCCTTCGATCCTGAGTCGGCAGCTCAGAAAGCCATTATTGTTATCACTGATGGTGAAAACCACGAAGACAATGCTGTTGGTTCGGTAAAAGACGCAGTTGCTCAAGGAATAACGCTACATACAATAGGTATGGGATCCATTGATGGTGCTCCAATACCTCAATACAATCGGAGCGGCAGACAAATTGGTTTCAAAGAAGACCAAAACGGCGTTACAGTAGTTACCGCGTTGAATGAACCGATGCTAAGAGAACTTGCCGAAGAGGGAAATGGCATGTTTATTCGAGCGACTGGCAACTATGTGGCGGTGAATGATTTGCTCACAGAGCTTAATAAAGTAGAAAAGAGCGAACTTGAAACCATGCAATTCTCGGACTACGAGCACAGGTTTCAATGGTTTTTACTGGCAGGAATATTCTTCCTGTTGTTGGACATGGCATTGGCTAGAAATAAAAAGAATTGGTCTAAAAACTTGAATATATTCGACGTATGAAGACTTGGCTTACCATATTGATTTGCTGTATGACAGTTGCTGTCTTTGGGCAAAAAGAAAAAGAGTTTGGCTCATCTGGAAACCAGGCGTACAATAGCGGAAACTTTGCACTCGCGGATTCATTGTATTCTCGTTCCCTTGAAGAAGCACCAAAATTCCAAGAGGCCCTTTTCAACCAAGGAGATGCTATGTATAGGCAAGGAGATTTTGATGGTGCTGCTGAGCGCTTTCAAAAGCTATCTGTTGAGAGCGATGACCCAGCTATGAAAGCAGCAGCCTATCACAACTTGGGCAACTCACTATTGAGTAAGGAAGATTTTGAGAATGCGGCCGAGGCTTATAAAAACGCCTTACGTACCGATCCTGCTGACAACGATTCCCGTTACAACTTGGCCTATACCAATAGGATGCTTCAACAAGAGCAGGAGCAGCAAAAACAGGAAGGGGAAGACGGCGAAGAAGGGGAGGAGAAAGAAGAAGGAGAGAAGGACGAAGAGCAGGAAGGCGAAGGGGACAAAGACAAAGAGGGAGACCAAGATAAAGAAGGAGACCAGGAAAAAGACGACGAAAAAGAAGGTGAAGGGGAGTCCGAAGAAGACAAGGAAGGCGACAAGGAGAATGAAGATCCCGGTGAACAAGGAGATAAGGAGGGAGAGCCACAGGAGCAACCTGTCCAAGAAGGTCAAATATCCAAAGAGGATGCAGCTCGGTTATTGGAGGCCTTGAAAAAGAATGAACAAGAAGTTCAACGTAAAGTGCGCATGAAAGAGGGAAAAGAAGGTAAGAAAGGCAAGGGCGGTAAAATTGAAAAGGACTGGTAATGAGAAGTAGTATTATCGTCATAGGGTTCTTGCTTTGTTCTTTGGGCAGCTTTGCTCAAACGTTGCAGGCTAGTGTGAATAAGACTTCGCTGGTTAAGCGTGAACAGATCCAATATACCTTGGCCCTCATTGATGCTGAAGGGGATATTCGACTTCCACAATTGAAAGATTTTGATGTGCTTCAGGGACCGTCAGTATTCAGAAGCACGTCTATTGTAAATGGAAAGAAGACCCAAGAAGTAAGCCACACCTGGGTAATTCGGCCAAAGAAAATAGGCAATTTAACTATCCCGGCTGCTGCAGTTCGAACCAAAAAAGGGATTCTTAAATCCAAGGAAATCACAATCGAAATTGGCGCCGAGCAGGGCACACAAAACAAAGACGTTAAGGATGCAAATCTCTTTACTTCTGTGCAAGTGAGTAAGCGATCCATGTTTGTTGGAGAACCTGTGGTGGTTACATATAAAATATACACGAAGTTCAGAGACATCAGTGCTCGAGAATTGCGAATTGGTGATCCAGATGGATTCTGGGTGGAGGAAATCGAAGTTCCCCAAAAGTGGACCAATGAAGTAGTCAACGGAATTAGTTATCGTGCCTACACTTTGAAACAGAGCGTATTGTTTCCACAGACATCGGGAACCTTAGAAGTTGGAGATCTTTATATATTGGCCGATTGCCGAAATGGATTGTTCCAACGATCAAGCACTTTGGAAGCCAAAAGCAGTCCGCAAAAAGTAACTGTAAAACCCCTGCCCGCCGGAGGCGCAAGAAAATATGGAACTTATTCAGACCTCAACATTACCGCAAAATTGAATAAATCCGAGTTCAAAGCCAACGAAGCTTTCAACTTGGAGATCAAGGTTTCGGGAAAAGGAAACATCAAATTGGTTTCTGAACCAAACTTAGCTTGGCCTTCAGATTTTGAGGTGTTTGATCCGAAAGTAAAAGATGCGATTCGAGTTACTCAAAATGGTGAAAGCGGATCTAGGACATATGAATACGTTGTAATTCCAAGATCTTCAGGTCAATTTGAATTGCCTGCATGGGAGGTGAGCTATTTCGAATACAAAAGTGGCGAATATAAAAACCTAAGCACACCAAGTTTTGATTTTGAAGTCGCTAGAGGAACAGGTGGTGAAGGTCAGACCTATACATACAACAGCAAGACAGATGTAAACATTCTGAGTCAAGACATTCGTTTTATGAAATCCGATGGTGGTAGTTTGAAAGCGCCTAGCTCAAGGTTCTTTGGAACAAGTGGTTTCTATGCACTATTGGCTTTCCCTTGGTTACTTGCACTAGTTGTATGGTTCAAAGCAAAGAACAACGCTGTATCAGCTAATGATCAGGTGGGAACTAAAATGAAAAAGGCTATGAAAGTGGCCAAAAAGCAGTTGAAGACTGCAGCCAACTTGGTTTCTGGAAACGATAGCAAAGCATTTTACACAGAGCTTTATGGAGCGCTGACAGGTTATATCTCTCACAAGTTCAACATTCCTCAGTCAGAATTATCCAAGGACAAGATCACCGCAGTATTGACCGAGAAGACCTCATCTGAAGTGCAAGCAGAATTCCTTGATATTTTAAAAACATGTGAGATGGCACGATTTGCTCCTATTGAAAAGAGCATGAACCAAGAGGTATTGAAGAAAGCAGAGCAAATTATTGAAAAAATTGAAAAGGCATGAAGAAGTTAATACTCCCTTTCCTCCTTTGTTTGCCAATGATGCTGCTTTCTATTTCAAAAGATGAAGCCCAGTCCATTTTTTCCAAGGGCAATTCGGCATACGAGCAAGATGATTTTGAGGGCGCCTTGGCCAAGTACCAAGAACTCGAAGGAGAATTCATGTCTTTGGAATTGTACTACAACCTTGGAAACACATATTACAAGTTAAAAGACTTTCCTCATGCCATTCTAAATTACGAAAGGGCTATGAAGGTCAATCCGCGAGATGAAGATGTCAAAGTCAATCTCAGAATAGCCAATCTGCAGACCAAGGACAAGATTGACTCTCTTCCTTCATTGGGAGTTGAGGACGTAATGGACAACTTGGTTTCCACAAGCTCGATTTCACGATGGACACTGGCAACGATAATTTGCTTTTTCTTGAGTGCTCTATTGATCGTTCTTTATATTCTTCAATCTGGCAAGGCAGCGCGCCGGCTATACATGCTTGGTTCAATCGTCGTCTTGATTGTTGGAGTTGTGTGTTTGTCGGGGGGGAATTCCGCATCGAACAGGATCAATGCGCAGACTGAGGGGATTATCATGCTTGCGAAAGTCGATGTTCTCAACGAACCCAGCGGAGATCAAATATCTTTCGTTCTTCACGAAGGGACAAAGGTGTCAATTCGTCAGAACAGAGATAACTGGCTAGAAATCAGCCTAGCAAATGGCAATGTGGGCTGGGTTAAGGTTAGCGAGCTAGAGGCTATCTAAACCCGATGGTGCATTTTCCTTGTGCTAAATTCACATTCTTGAAACTTTCTTGAGAAACTTGCGTAAAAAAAAGAGTCCCGATCGTTATCGGAACTCTTTAACCTTAACCAAAATACTTAACTACTATGTTTTACCAATCTCCTGTCTGAGGGACAGGAGTAAAT
>JBLHIB010000064.1:0-19650 GCA_047615865.1 Gammaproteobacteria bacterium | reverse complement strand
AGACTCAAAGTGAAGGTAATCACAGCATTCAATGGAATGCCAATGGCATGGCTGCTGGGATCTACTTCTATTCTTTAGAAATAGACAGCGTTGAACAAGTTCGTAGGATGGTGAAACTTTAAAAGATGATTTTATTTGAACTCTCAGGACGAAAGTGGTTTCATCCGATCAAATAGACTTTCTGTAATTTGATATGAATAGAGCTGTCCCATTTTGGGGCAACTTTTTCTATGTTAAACGGTAGCTAGTTCCAGGCTTTGATGGTCACGATTCAGAATGAAAAATTCAAAATCACCAGTGTCCGTTCTCCTGACCAGAAAAAGGTTGAAAGGTTAGAGTATAAGTCCCAAATATGGGTTTACTGTAGATCCCCCATATTTTAGGACATGGTTGAATTTGGAGCTTTTCAGCATACATGATGAAATGTATTTCACTAAATATTCATTCGGCCCGAAATGGTAACGCACAAGTAGAACATCAGTGCAATCTCTCTTTCACTTCCCGACACTGCTCAAAATGTCGGCGTTGATGCTCTACGATAATGTCAAGAGCTTTGGATAACTTATAACAGATGTTTTTATTGGCTGGTGAACCGATAACCACCTCTTGATCAAGAAGATCTTTAATCGAGTTTATCCAAGCTTTCAATTGTTCTTGTTCAGCAATAAATTCGCGATAGACATTGGGATTCTCGGATGTAGTAGAAGGTTCCCAGACAGGAAAAGTCTTGACTTTGCGTTTTCTAGTGTGCTCAACACTTCCCAGGATCATGTTGCCGACAGTCTTGGCAAAGAAACTCCATTGAGCAACTCGCGATAATTTGTAATCTTTTGCGCGGATTTTATCAGGGATAGAATAATAGGATTGACTCACGGAAATAAGGTGTTCCAAATTCTGGCCAATGCTCCATTCTCCTTCACTTGGCTTCTTGTTCAGAGCCTTTTCACCCATTGTTCCAAAAGCCACTTTGTATTGAGCCGTAATCTCATCAACTTGAGATATCCACATACGCGTATCCATAAATTGTCTTTGGGTCAAATGTAAGATAACACCCCGAAACAATCACGCGCAATAAAATTTGCCAAAGGCTAAATAGTTTAAAAATCCCTGCGTTGAATGCGTCTCAAAGTGAATACCATGTATATGGCCAACCAAGCAACTGCAATGAGCAAAGATTGCCATGGCACAGAATCGGGCGTATCCATCAATACGTATTTGAAAAGCGGATTGGGAATTAGGTTTGAAGCTGCTTCCAATGGCATACTGTTTGAGACCCACATAGAATCCAACCACCCTATTTCCTCGAAAATAGCGTTCACCCCAAGAATGACATTTTCAACGACATAGTTCCAAAGAATAATCAATGCGATCGCAAATCCTGAACGCTTAACGATGAGGCTCACCATGAATGCGAACATGAGCATCGAAAAGACTTGGAGGAAATATGCGCCCACAAATTCGATATGTCTAACGACGTATTCAAAATCTGTGACTGGCGACATGGAATAACCTATAATAAGGCCAATAACCAAGAAAAGTAGCGTTGAAATCCCAGAAATCGCCAAAATGAAGCTCATTTTACTTAGCCAGAATTCCTTCCTACTCATGCCGTCAATTATGTTCTGACGTCCTGTTTTGTAGTCCAGATCGTTAGTTACCGAAATGATTACAATGAAGGATAGTAGAATTGATAGTCGTTTATAGACCCAACCAAAATTTTGCCATACATCGACGAAATCGAATATGGGCAATTGAGAAGGTTGAATTAAAAATTCATCGCTGATTCCGTTGACGTTTTCCTCTATCCAGCTGAGCATAACATCTCCCAGAAGAGGGATGAGTAGAAAAGCTACCAAACTCAGGATCGATAGCACCCAGAAATACCTCGTCGAACGAAGCTTATACCATTCTATTTTAAACAGTCGGATCATCGTTCTCCCTTAAAATTTTCAAAAATTGATCTTCTAGAGATTGCTCCAGCACTTGAAGATGACTGAGTGTCACTCCATGTTTAAACAAGGTAGCATTCATCTCGGCAGCATTGAATCCGGTGCTACCTGTTATTTCCAAGTGCTTGCCTTTTTCCATGACTTGAGAAATTCCCATCACACTGGCCAGAGCCTCGCGCAACTTGCTCATGTCGGGACTAGCCAACTCGACCTTGCTATGCTCTGATAAGCCGTCAACCGGACCTTGATGAATAAGATTCCCAAGACGCAGCACACAAAACTCATCGCACACTTTTTGCACTTCGTAAAGTAAGTGGCTCGCGATAACGATGGACTTACCCATGGCCGCTATATCATAGATAATCTGACGAACATCGGCTATTCCTTCAGGATCTAGACCGTTTGTAGGTTCGTCAAGTACCAATACTTTCGGATCGCACATCATCGCAGCTCCAATAGCTAGTCTTTGCTTCATTCCCAAAGAATATCCTTTGAACGGATCATTTTTTCGATGAAGTAAGCCAACCATATCAAGGACTTTGTCAATCGACTCGGTTCCTATATTTCTTATGGCAGCGTTCAACTCTAAGTTTTGCTGCGCATTCATATACGGATAGAAAGTAGGTCGCTCAAGAATCGCGCCTATCTGTTTCCGCACATTGTGATCATTCCCCTGACCGAACCACGAATAACTTCCCGAAGAAGCAGTGGTCACTCCAAGCACCATGCCTAGAGTAGTTGTTTTTCCACTTCCGTTGGGCCCCAAAATGCCAAATACCTTGCCCTCTTCTATAGTGAGACTTAAGTTATTTACGGCTTTCAGCTTGCCATAGTTCTTCGAAAGATTGGTTGTTTGCAGCACATTCATAGACCGATCAAATTTGTCAAATCAAAATCACCGACCATGTCCTGAAACGTGGGGTCGCTAAACATCTGGATGGCTTTTTGAAGGTCGACCATGCCGACTACTTCGAGGTATGAGAGGCTTGTATCTTGTTGAAGAACAATACCTAAAACTTCTTTTTTTCCTGAAAGTGACGCTACTTTGACATTTTGACCTTGGTTAGACATGGTCATAAGCTCTTCAAAACCCAGCTCATTCATTCTCTTGTCAATCTCTTTGAGCATTTCGGAATTTGTCGCAGCGTCTTGCTCTGAATCAAAATACACAATACGTCGAACGTCCTTTGTGGCCTCCGCAAAACTCCCCGTGCTATCGGCGATTACACAAACTGCGCGAATCATACTTTCCGAAACATACTTGAACTGGAAATCGTTCTGATTTTCTTTGAGATAATCAACTACGTCCGTCTGCCCAGAACCGCTGAGCGAGCCTGAGACAAGAAGTGATAAAAAGACAAGTCTGAACATGTTATTGGTCCTCTAATTTTTCAAGGTGTTCCATTCCATCCATTTGCAGACTTTTGGCCAGTTTGTTGATCTGTTTGAGGTCTATGTCTCCGAGAAGGCTCAAAATAAAGAACTCTCCTCCTCCATTGCCAATCATGACCAACTCTTGAATAATGCCATTTTTCTCCTTAACGTAAAAAGTAATATCGTCATCCTTGTCATCAACCGTCATGAGCACCTCGTATTCATTACCAGTTGATTTAAGCGCTTTCTTGTACTTAGCGAGTCCATCTTCAGAAGACGATGAGTTCACTAGCATTCTCATGCCAGTAAGTTTAGAAATAGCTGAGATCACCTCGGTTTGATCGGGATCGTCAGCCTCAACATTGGTGAATAACTCAAACATCTTAGAAGAGATCGACACTTTCGTGAAGTCGTCAGATTCGTTGTAGACACTGAAATATTTGTCGATCACATCGCTTTGGGCCAATGCTCCAAGAACGAAAACCAACATAGCGGTTGTACTAATTATCTTTTTCATCAGAATCGGATTTCAAATTTTGTTGAGCATCATTGAACTTGCTTAATTTAAGGGATTGCTCATGCCCTTTGTTTAGTTTAGAACTCACGAGAAACAAAGCGCTTCTAGTTTGCTCAAAAGCCTCGAAAACATTGGGGTCCTGCAATACATTTTCATGTATCACCGACGCCGCAGACGGACCCGTGGGATCATCTGTATTGGTAGCTACAAAAAATCCGATTACGAATATTGCGGCAATAGCAGCAACAGCTTGAAAAAATGGTTTGAAGAACACTACTGCTCCACCTTTTTTCGTCTTGCCTTGAATCTCATCAAGGATCTTGCTATCGAAATCATGTCCGAGCGCATCGTCTTCTTCGCCCAATAATGCGAAATAGGAGGCCACTCCTTCATACTTATCTGGCACCTCGTTAAAAGTGAAGTAGTCAGATAAAGCCGCTTCTTCTTCCAGAGAGGTTTCACCTTTCCAGAACTTGTCGACTAGTAAGTCGATATTATGTTGATTCAACCCCATAGCTTGTCCATTGGATTACTTGTTCTTTAATTGCTTTTCTGGCTCTGTGTAAATTCACTTTTACCAGGTTAATATCCGTCCCTACTATCTCAGCGATTTCCTTGTAAGAAAACCCTTTAAAATCTCTAAGCTCAACCACTTCCCGCTGCTTAATCGGCAGTTTATCTACAACTTCCTTGATCTTCGTCATGACCTCCTTTCGCTCAAGAGCCTTGTCTGGCGTAGAATCAGAAACCAATGACATGTGGTTGTCGTTCAGTTCCGATGTCTTTGATGACTTTGCTTTCAAATGATCCAAGGATCTATTTCTTGTCAAAGTCATACACCAAGCTTCAATGTTCTTGATTTCTTCAAGCTCATTTTTATTGTCCCACACTTTAAGCATAATGTCTTGCACGATATCTTCAGCAACCTGACGGTTCTGGACATAGCGAAGTGCAAAGCCAAATAGCTTGTTCTTCAGTGGTAATATGTTATCCCTAAATTCTTCTAAGGTCATGGTCACAGGAAAGACGACGGTGAATTTGTTTTGTTACAAACCAACCCCAATTATTTTTTTTACGTTAATAAGTACAGGGGACCAAGTTAAGACTAACTGTCTATAAGAGCTAAATTGCGTATATTGTGGATCTCCAAGTTTAAGTAACCTTGTCTATTTCAATGCATAAGATTGCCCGTAACATACTAATTGCTTTGATGCTCTTGCCCTCCTTTGGGATGGCGCAAGAAGATCGTATGGGTACACCTTATAGTTGGAACTCCCAAGAAGTCTTGACTGGGGCGTTGATTTTCGAGGAAATGCCCGAAGTGAATCTCATTCAACTTATCAACGAAGACAACAACGCTGCAGTCTTCAAGAATCACGCTTTTCGATTCGCAAAACGACAGTCGACCTCTTTCAATTTGAACAATTCAGGACGGTGGTTCGAGCTTCAAAACTCGGCAAATGTTTGGATGCTCGGAATTGAGTGCCAAGAGGCACAGGGAATAGGAATAACTTTTGGTGAATTCTTCATTCCTCGCAAAGGCAAGCTATTCATCTACAATCAAGATCGTTCAGAGCTGATTGGAGCGCTTACGTCCGAAGACAATACCGAATCAGGTGCGTATACGATTCCTGCTCTTCAAGGGGAGCGCATAATTATTGAATACTATGAACCTCCTTCTGTAAGCGGACAAGGAGAATTGAGTATTCGCTCGGTATCTCATGTTTACCACAATATTTTTACCAATGACTGGGATGCGGAAGAACGCAACAGCTGTTATGTTCATTCGACATGCTCCGACTCGCGTACGTTTCAAGAAGCATCTAAAGCTGTAGTCCAAATTGCAGTTGATGGAGGCACTCGATGGGTAAACGGAGTTTTTGTTAATCAAACAGGTAGATGGAAAAGTCCATTGATCGTTACAACTACAGAAGCTCTTTATGATTCACCAGAAAATTGGTTATTCAAGTTCAATCACTTAGAGAATTCTTGTAAAAACGAGATAAGTGGTCTTGATAACAAACATGCAATTACCAGTTCTGGAGCTGAGTTACTAGCCATTGATGAAGAAAATGGATTGATCCTGTTACGTCTCTTTGATAATCCAAGCCAAAGCGGTCGTGTTTTTTATAGCGGTTGGGATCGCTCAGAGGAAAGTAGTTTGAGCAGCGTGGCATGCATCAATCATCCAGAAGGACAAACAAGCAAAATTGCTCTCAACAATAACACTAGTTGGGCAACAACTTGGAATCAGAATCCGGTATGGCAAATTCAGGCCTGGGAAGAAGGTACTGTTGGAAATGGAGCCGTGGGCTCTCCTCTATTCAATTCTAAGGGACAACTTGTAGGATTGTATACGGGAGGATTTGATACGTGTACAAATGATGGATTGGAGTATTTCACCAAGTTTGCTCTTTCATGGGATGTGTTCAAACCATTTCTTGACCCTGACCAAAGTGACGCAGGTTCAATTGCAGGAGAAAAGCCAACTATCTTCCCTGCTGACAATGAAATCGAAATCAATAAAGTTGCTCTCTTTCCAAACCCTGCAACTGACTACGTGCGCATATCAAATACCAATGAAGAGACTGTGAGCTTGGTCGTTTTCTACGATGCCCAAGGGCGTATCGTATTGAGGACCTTGCCTATTGAGCAAACAGTTAACTTGAATTCTTTAGTTCCAGGTGTTTACACTGTGGAGACTCGTCTTCAAAGCCAGTCGGTCTACCAAAAGCTTGTTGTTCGCTAGATACCTATCTTTCTATTGATGCTGTTGGATTGTCTGTTTTATGCAGCACAATATCTTCGTTGCTCAAATCCACCTTTTCATGAATTGCCAGCGTTGCTCCTACTGTGCAAAGAACTGTTGCGAACACAGGACCGAGATAAGAACCTATGAACGGCACCGAAATCATCAGGTAAAACACCAGTCCGTTGCCTACCGCAATTCCTTTATACTCTCTTATAAATTCCACACTTTCCTTGAGCGATAGTCTGCGACGCTCATTGGTGTAATCCATTGTAGCAAAGCCCCAGTAGTAAGCACTGATTCCGGCAGTAAGTAACAAAGTAAGTGGTGCAACAATCACCGCAAGAAAGGGCACAAATGAGCTTAGAATAATTCCCAATACGATAACACCAAGCACCATGACTGTCTCCATAAAGAAGTTACGCATAGCAATGAGCACTCCACGCCAAATATCGCGAAGAAACTGGCCCCAATGAAAAGGAAAGTCTTTTCCCGTAATTACCTTTTCTGTTTTTTCAGATAGCAATGCCATAACCGGCGACATGAGAATAAGCACGGCATATTTGATTGTCTTGTGCAGTAGGAAATAGAAAGCGACATGCAAGAGAATCGTGATCAGGCCTTCGGCCAAATTTTGCATCCAGTAAACCACAGTGTCCCACCATCCTTGGGGCAGTTCGACAGGTGTTAGGTCTAGTACAGTGTAAATTTGACCCTCTACCCAATCCACCAAAGCCCGAATTCCTTGCACAGCACCAATGGCGATAATCACTGTAATGATCATAGGATAAATGAAAAAATGCCCCATCTTATGCTTGAACACAAAATCGAAAGATTTGAAGGTCATTCTCAATCCCAGCCTAAAATCACGAAAGAATTTATTCATCTTTATATATTAAATTCTACTGCAAAAAAAGCGCTTATTTCCTGAGAGACGCTCTGCACCTGTATAATGTTTCATCCATTAACAAGAATTCACACGAACTCACTCAACAATATTTGCGCTTGTCGCTAACCAAGATACCTTATAAACTACAAATACTGATGTGCGACTGCATTTCCAATGTGAACATGTCAAGGTTAAAGACAATCCATTTCTAGCTTCGGATCAAAGGCCGCAATGCGCATTTTTGAAGAATACAAACAACGATTAAGATGCGAATACATTTCATAGCAATTGGCGGTAGCGCAATGCACAACTTGGCGCTGGCACTGCACGATAAAGGATACCAAATTTCAGGATCAGATGATCAGATTTTTGAACCGTCTCGTGGCCGACTAGAAAAAGCGGGGATTCTTCCCGATGAAATGGGCTGGTTTCCGAATAAAATCAATGGGGATCTAGACGCTATCATTCTTGGAATGCACGCGCGCACGAACAATCCCGAGCTATTGAGAGCGCAAGAGATGGGACTGAGAGTATATTCATATCCCGAATTTCTGTTCCAGCAAACCCAAAGTAAAAAGCGAGTCGTTATTGGTGGAAGCCATGGTAAAACGTCAATTACTTCCATGATTCTTCATGTACTTAATGAAGTAGATATGAAATGTGACTTCATGGTAGGTGCTCAATTAGAGGGTTTTAATCGCATGGTGAATTTGGAAGAATCCACAGAGGTCGCCATATTCGAGGGAGATGAATATTTGTCGTCGCCTATTGATCGCCGACCAAAATTCTTGCACTACAAGCCGCACGTCGCCTTGATTTCTGGAATTGCCTGGGATCACATCAACGTTTTTCCAACTTTCGAGGGCTATGTGGATCAATTCAAGTTGTTTGTAGAGAGTATTGAGCCCGGAGGGAAATTGATCTGGTATAAGAACGACGAGCATTTGCAAGAAGTGACGAATAAGGCTTTGGGCAATACCACGTCCCTTCCCTATGAGGCTCACCCTAACAATGTAAACGACGGTATCACTTCGCTTATCACGGAAAATGGACCGGTTGAACTTCAGATTTTCGGGAATCACAACATGGAGAATCTGAAAGGAGCTATGCTCGTTTGTCGAGAACTGGGGATTAGTGACACCGCATTTTATCAAGCTATTTCCACATTTGGAGGTGCCTCTCTCCGACTAGAACTAATAGACAAATGCTCTACTGGTGCTGTTTACCGGGATTTTGCTCATAGTCCGTCGAAGTTGAAAGCGACAGTAAGTGCACTGAGAGAACAATTCCCAACGCGCCGTTTGATTGCTTGCATGGAATTGCACACTTTCAGCAGTCTCTCCGCCGATTTCCTTACCGAATATGACGGTTGTATGGATGAAGCAGATATTGCGATCGTATATTATAGTCAGGAAGCCCTCAAGCACAAGAAGCTAGAAATGATATCGAAGAATGACGTCCTTGCCGGATTTGGCGGAGGCGTGACTGTCCACACCGATAGCGAAATATTGAAAGACTATCTGCTGCACACGAGCATGGAAGAAACCAATATACTATTGATGACTAGCGGCAATTTTGGCGGCATGGATATTATAGCCCTTGGCAAACAATTGATTGAATTTAGTGAGTGACGGCAATCTTGTGGCTTATGAAATCCTCTGACCTTAGCACGACCGTATAAACACCCTGAGACAAGCCCGGAAGGTTTACTTGCGTATCATTAGCGCCAAGTTCTCTATCGACGCACAACCGTCCGCTTCCATCGAAAATCATCAAGTTCGTTGTCTGGCTGTAAGGAGCATTCCAAGATAGAATACCTGCTGCTTCATTCCAGATTATTCGTCCAAAAGCTAGTTCAAATTCATCCACAGAAACAATCAAGTCTCCATCCACACAATCTTGATCAATTCCATCATTTGGAATTTCCTCGGCATCAGGATTGATGTCAAACTCATTGTCATCACAATCGCCGTCATCAGGCGAAAAACCGTCACCGTCGACATCTACTAGGTCGCCATCTTCACAATCTTGATCAATGCCATCGTAAGGGATTTCTTCGGCATCTGGATTGATGTCTCCATTGTTGTCATCGCAGTCACCATCATCAGGCGAAAAACCATCTCCATCAACATCATCCAAGTCCCCATCTGCGCAATCTTGGTCAATTCCATCGTACGGAATTTCCGTTGCTCCTGGATTGATATCAAACTCATTGTCGTCGCAATCGCCTTGTTCGGGCGAATAGCCGTCACCATCCACATCTACAAGATCGGCGCCACTGCAGTCTTGATCTATGCCGTCGTAAGGAATCTCTACGGCGTCAGGATTGATATCGGCATCGCTATCATCGCAATCGCCTTCTTCAGTGGTAAATCCATCTTCATCTTCATCAGCATAGAGGCAATTCTCAAAAGACTGAACTGGCAGCTCGGGCTCATAATTGAGCGCAATCGGATCGGCGCAACCGATGACTGAATCATCGAAGAACCACTCATACTTTGGCACCCGGTATGAATCCACTGAAATGGGCCAAGCAATTTCCAATAGAATATTCCCGTCCATATCAACTTCAGAGACGCGCGCTCCATATTGATCCAAGCCCACATTTCCCCAATAAATAATGGTGTTCCCATTGCCTAGTCGGCCGCAGCCTCCCATACTCGACCCAAATAAATTATCAGGATGTTCAAACTCCCATACAAGAGTCGCTTGCATGGTCGTGGTGTTGATATTTAACTCTACCGCACGACTGTTTTGCGTGGAAAAATTGGCATTATCAAACAGCAATATATTTCCATTCTCCAACCTTCTAACGTCGTGCTGATAGCTAAATGTTTGGGTCCCGACAAAGGTGAATTGATTTTGACTATTGTTACCTAAGCGCCACATTATTTGCCCCGTGCTCTTGTTAATTTTCGTAATCTCAGAAATGTGTCTAGAGCTTATTAAAAGGTTGTCATCCGAGTCGATTTCAATCGCATTGATATGAAAAATGTTGAGATCGGCTCCTGTTAAGTCCAGCAATTCGTTATCGGTAATTTGAAACCAATCCCAACTGCGCCATTCGAAAATAAGGTCGTCGTTTTCATCTCTTTCTTGAATAACGAAGCCCTCCACTAGTGCATTTGGGTTTCCACCTGCTACGACCTCGCTCATGTCTACTTCCTGATCATCGTAGGCAAACATAAAATAGTGTTGATTGGGCAGGATTTGAAAATCATGGTTATCGCAGCCATAACCATTGGTCATGACAAATGTGTCGACAATCTGTGTATACTCATCCATCATCAACCACCATTTAGGAATGCGATCATGGAAGGTGAGTTTTTCATTGCGATTTACCTTGAAATCATTCCCCAAAAGACCACTTTCCATCCACCACAATGGGGGTTGTGTCGCAACGCTATCCATAATTGCCAGCGTCTTGCTCGAGCTTGTTGTGTTAATGAAGATATTTCCAGGTGCAACTCCAGGTTCAGGACCTATCAGAATTTCTGGCTCAAACCATTCTCTTTCTGATTCTGTCACAATCTCAATTTCTTCTTGATTCTCTCGTCGATCTGCCGGGAGGAGCTTTGAAGTCTGGAATGAATAGTTAATCGATGGCCAATACCCGCCTTCTAATACTAGAATTCCATACTCAATGTTCACAGAAACAGTTTCAAGCAACTCAAAATCAATTCGTGGATCGATAATGATTGTTTTTCCATCAGAAGCCAAACGCATTGCATAGTCATGAATACCACTTATCGATCCTGAAATGACAACCATTTCAGGCGAATCTAGCAGCATATCAATATTCACCAGTGGACCAGGACGAAGAGTGAGCTGTGTATTTACATTGTAGTACTGACCTCCACTTATAGGAGACATAAATTGCACGGCCACTTCGGAATTGTTCTCGAAGGCTGCTTGTTGCGCATTCATGAATAGCACGGTAAAAACTAGGCTGCAAAAAGTAAAAATCTTTCTCATATCTATCTTGATCTAGGACAAAAATACAAAGACCAAGTGAATAAGACATCTGTGCTATTCTCGTAAAGATTGGATTTCTTACTCTATAGTAAGACCCACATCGAGCAGCATCATGACGATAAAACCTGCGATGAAACCCAATGTTGCGATATCGGTGTATTTGTCTTGCTGGGTCTCAGGAATTACCTCCTCGACTACGACATAGATCATGGCACCTGCGGCAAACGCCAATGCATAGGGCAGCAAGGGAGTCATTTGGATAACAAGCAAGGCCCCCAATACTCCGGCAATAGGCTCTACAACAGCAGAAAGCTGACCGTACCAAAAGCTGCGGAAACGAGAAACTCCATGCCGGCGCAAAGGCATAGCCACAGCAACACCCTCAGGGAAGTTCTGAATTCCAATACCAATGGCAAGGGCCACAGCACCTCCAATAGAAGCTTCGGGAATACCTGCCGCTACTCCACCGAATAAAACACCTACAGCCAATCCCTCTGGAATGTTGTGCAAGGTAATGGCCATAACAAGCAGAGTAGTTTTGTGCCACTGGGTTTCCGGGCCTTCGGCCTTATCCTTGCTGAAGTTGATGTGCAAGTGAGGTGTGAAATTGTCCAAGAAAAAGAGAAACAGTGCGCCTACTCCAAAACCAACAGCAGCAGGCATAGCTTTAACAAAACCGGTTCCAGGACTCATTTCAATAGCTGGCGCGAGTAAGGACCAAAAACTAGCTGCGATCATAACACCACCAGTGAAGCCCAGCATGCCATCGAGCCACTTTCTGCTCATGGTTTTAAAGAAAAAAACCAAGGAAGCACCCAAAGCAGTAAGAAACCAGGTAAAAGTGGTTGCAATAAGAGCACCTAGAACAGGATTTATTCCTTTGAAAAATTCAATTATTTGCTCCATATTTAAGAGGGTTTAACGATTAGGTTTTTCGCCACTTGGGCGGACACTTGTATTTGACCTTCGGCAAATTTCAGTAGGAGCGACTGATCAAATGAGTAGTGCTCTTGAACCTCCAGTTGTGCACCCAAAGTAAGTCCCGTTGAATCTAGGTATCGAAGGAAATCATTAGACGAATCCTTGACTCCTACTACGATGAGTGCTTGATTTAGTTGAGCTCGAGAAAGAGTGATACTGCTTTTGTCAACAAGGATCTTACCCTCGGCATCCGGAATAGGATCTCCATGCGGATCGACCCGCGGTCGGTCTAGAAACGCATCAAGGCGATTGGTGAGTTCTTTCGAGCGGATATGCTCCAATTGCTCGGCCAAATCATGGACCTCGTCCCACTTGAAGTCCAACTTCTCAACCAAGAAGACCTCCCACAAACGCTGCTTCCGTATGACTTCAATAGCAATTTCAAGTCCGGTATCAGTCAGACTAGCGCCTTTGTATTTCTTGTAGTCTACCCACCCTTTCGCACTCAACTTCTTGAGCATATCGGAAACTGAGGGCGCAGTAGCCTCAATTTTTTGGGCTATAGAATTTGTCGAAACGCCTTCTGGAGATTTTAAACCGAGGCCATAAATACATTTAAGGTAATTCTCTTCTACGTGACTTGCCATTGGGTGACGATTTCAAGGGCAAATATACAAGAAACAAGTCTTCGCTAATACTATTTTTAGACTTGCCTAAATACGAGGTGGGGAATTTGCGCTTAAGCGCCAAACTATTTAAAACAAAGCACAACTAGCTTATGCCTTCAAACAAGTATCTCCATGATCATCGGAACAAATTTCAAGATAAAAAATAGCCCTCAAATTCCCTATCTTGCCATCTCAAAGAAAAAAATTGAAGATACTACATATACATCGGCACGCGAAGTCTGACTGGAAAACTGGAGACTTGCGGGATTACGATCGACCATTGAATGACCGCGGTATACGCGACATGGTATTCATGGGAAATCTGTTTGCCTCAAAAATACCGCGGATTGACTTGATCATGACCAGTACGGCTCTGCGCGCGATGACAACCGCTCAGACATTTGCGGAATCGCTAAAAATTGAGAGAAGCAGTATTGATGAGCAAAGTGATTTATACCTCTCGCCGCTCAAAGAGCTCACTCAAAAGGTGAACCGCATCAACAATATGCATGATCATGTCATGATTTTTGGACACAATCCAGGGTTTAGCAATTTGGTCGAATACTATACCAATGAGCCTATTGACATGCCTACTTGTGCTCGAGCTGAAATTCATTTTGACGTGTCCGATTGGAGAGAAGTAGGGTCTGGCACTGGTCAATTGATGGAATTCGATTATCCAAAAAAGCATCAAGTTGGGTAAAAACTTACGCATCATTCTCACAATATTGGGCGTCATAGCCTTGATTTTTTCCATGTGGTTTTTCCGCACCATATTGATTTACATACTTATCTCGGCGGTCATCTCAATTGTAGGATCTCCTCTAGTTAAACTCATTACGAGAATTAAAATTGGTCAATGGAATGTGCCGTCGTGGCTAGCTGCGACCATTACTTTATTGATATTCGGCGGATTGACAATGGCGTTTTTGAGTCTGTTTGCCCCTCTTGTTGCTCAAGAAGCTGCCTTGATAAGTAAAGTTGATATCGATCAAACATGGACCAAGCTCGAAGGCAAGCTCGTTGAAGTGGAGTTATGGGTCAATCAATTTAATCTGAGCGGGGACGAACAAAGTAACCGCGAATTCCTGATTGGCAAATTCAAGGATTTTGTGGATGTGAGTCAGCTCTCATCAGTCTTCAACAATGTTTTCGGTCTGCTTGGCAACATGTTCATCGCTGGATTTTCCATTTTATTCATGTCCTTTTTCTTTCTCAAAGACGGCCATATCCTCAGCAAGATCATCTATACCCTTACCCCAGACGAGTATGTGGATGAGATGAAGAACATTCTCACTGCGGCCAAGCATCACCTCACGAAATATTTTGTGGGCGTCCTTGTACAGATCACCTTAGTCACTATACTGGTAAGCTTGGGTCTTTATTTGCTGGGTGTGCAGAATGCCATTATTATTGGGTTTCTAGCTGGGATTTTGAATTTGATTCCATACGTAGGTCCTATCATTGGGGCTTTCATTGGAATCCTTATTTCGGTAACAACCAATTTGGATATGGATATTCAATCGGATCTTCTTCCTCTTATAGGGAAAGTTGCAGGAGTCTTTTTAGCGGTACAATTGATCGATAATTTTTTCACCCAGCCTATTATTTTGGGCAACAGTGTTCAAGCACATCCTTTGGAAATTTTCATCGTTATTTCGCTTGCTGCAACAATGGCTGGAATACCGGGAATGATATTCGCCATACCGGGATATACAATGCTCAGAATAGTCGCTAAAGAATTTTTATCACGTTTCAAAATCGTACAATCGCTCACAAAAAACCTTTAAGTGGTTTTTTAGCACAAGGCAAATGATGAATTGACGCCAATAACTAAGCTTTGATCCTTGCAATTCAGGTGCTTAAAAGAAAACTGCAAATAATTATTCATATTGCTCACTAGGACACTAGGAAGTAGTAACTTTGTATCCCGTAATTACTATTCAGATTTCTATCCAGATTGCGGGACATGCCAGATTCAGCTAAGTATATTTTTGTCACAGGTGGAGTAACTTCATCATTAGGAAAGGGAATCATCTCTGCCTCACTTGCCAAACTTCTTCAATCGAGAGGTTTTCGAGTAACCATCCAAAAATTAGATCCATACATCAACGTCGATCCAGGTACACTGAATCCATACGAGCACGGTGAATGTTTTGTAACGGATGATGGAGCCGAAACCGATTTGGACTTGGGTCACTACGAGAGATTCCTTAACCGACCGACCTCACAGGCCAACAATGTCACTACTGGTAAAATATACCAGAGTGTAATTCAAAAGGAGCGTCGAGGAGATTATTTGGGCAAGACTGTTCAGATCATTCCACATATCACGGATGAAATCAAGCGTTGTATCCAAATCTTAGGATCGAAGAACGACTACGATTTTGTAATTACAGAGATTGGGGGTACAGTTGGCGATATTGAGTCGCTGCCTTATATTGAGTCAGTTCGTCAAATGCTCTGGGAGAGACCAGATGATACACTTGTTGTACATCTTACACTAGTTCCATTTCTCAAGGCAGCAGGAGAGCTTAAAACCAAGCCTACACAGCACTCAGTAAAGCAGTTGTTGGAGTTTGGTGTTCAGCCCCATATTCTTGTGTGTCGCACCGAGCATAAATTGCCGAATTCTGTGCGAACTAAAATTGCTCGTTTTTGCAATGTTGCGCAAAATGCGGTTATCGAATCAATCGATGCAGAGACCATTTATGATGTTCCGATGCTGATGATGGAGGAGAAATTCGATGAAGTGGTTCTGGACAAATTGAAAGTTGATCGGAGTCAGCCAAGAAACCTGGACAAATGGAAGAGCTTTTTGCTTCGCTACAAGAATCCAAAGACAACTGTTCGCATAGGACTTGTAGGTAAGTATGTCGAGCTCAAAGACTCATACAAAAGTATTGCCGAAGCATTCAACCATGCCGGCGCCGAGAACGAGACCAAGGTAGAGATTGAGTGGATCCACTCAGAGGATGTCAACAAGGAGAACGTTGGAAAGACGATGAAAGACTTGGACGGTATACTCGTTGCTCCAGGCTTTGGTTCACGCGGTATAGATGGTAAAATTGAAGCCATTCGCTATGCTCGAGAGAATGACGTTCCATTTTTCGGGATTTGTCTTGGAATGCAGTGTGCTGTGGTTGAATATGGTCGAAACGTATTGGGCTATGAAGCAGCCAATTCGACAGAATTTAAAGAGTATACTCCGCATCCGGTAATCAGTTTGATGGCCGAGCAGAAGTCGATCACCAACATGGGAGGAACTATGCGATTGGGCTCTTTCCCATGCGAAGTGAGCCAGGGCAGTAAGGCCTTTGACGCTTATGGTTTGGAGAGCATTGAAGAGCGACACCGTCACCGTTTTGAGTTCAATAACGAATTTTTGAAGCAATACAAAGAATCAGGCATGCAGCCATCGGGAATTAATCCAGACAGCGGCTTGGTTGAAATAATCGAAATTCCAAGTCACCGTTGGTTTGTAGCTTGTCAATTTCACCCAGAGTATAAGAGTACCGTTGCCAATCCACATCCACTATTTGTTGGTTTTGTAGCGGCATCGAAGGACTACCACTCAGATAAAAGTGAGAAGCAAGACAATAATGTAGCGGTTGCAAAAGGCTAAATTCCAAGCTTCATTTTACTGATATTTGAATTATTCGTACCATTGGACACACTATGTACCCTTTTGTGGTGCTTAGTCGTTTTTTTCCAAATGCGCTGAAAAATTTGATTTCAATGAAAGCTTTGTTGATCCAGAAATACGGAACCCCAGAAGACGTCCTATATACCGGAGAAGCACCGAAGCCTATACCCAAAGCAAAAGAACTGCTCATTCTCATCAAGGCCACAACGGTCAATGATTACGACTGGAGTTTGGTTCGAGGAAAGCCTTATGTCTATCGTTTGGCATTCGGCCTTACTAAGCCACGAAGTCCTATTCCAGGAATGGAAGTATCGGGTGTCGTGGAAAGTATTGGTCAGGAAGTGAGTAACTTCCAAGAAGGAGATGAAGTTTTTGGCGACACCTCGGAATCCGGATTTGGGACATTCGCCGAGTATATTTGTCTAGACGAAAAATCTCTTCTTAAAAAGCCTCAAGATATAAGTTTCGAAGAAGCAGTATCCCTTCCGCATGCCTCTGCCCTCGCCTACCAGTCGCTCATTAAAATTGCCAAAATCAAACACGGCCAAAAGATCCTCATCAACGGAGGCGGCGGCGGAGTTGGAAGCATTGGTTTGCAACTGGCCAAATTGCACCAATGCGAAGTCACCGGAGTTGATTCTAAGGACAAGCACGGTACCATGCTCAACTTGGGTTATGATCACGTCATAGACTACCGAGAAACCAATTTCACTAAGGCTGGAGAACGTTACGACGTGATATTGGACTGTAGAACCAACAAGCCAGCTTTGAGTTATTTACGCGCCCTTAAATCCAACGGCATTTATGTGACTATTGGCGGCACTCCTGCCAAATTGATAGCTATGCTGTTTTGGGGCCTATTCGCTAAGCCATTAACACCTAAGAGACTGAGAATCCTGGCGCTTAAACCGAATGAGCATGTATTGGATGTTGTAGACTTAATTCGTGAAGGCAAGATTGTATATACTATCGATGGTCCTTATCCTTTCGAGGAGGCTCCAAGGTTGATTCAGTATTTTGGTAATTGTAAACATAAGGGAAAGGTTGTTGTTTCTATTGATGCTTAATAAGCATTATATAAGTCTGCCAGTTGACACACATCAAATCTACCAGCCTACCTCCTTATCAAACTAGAACAACCCATTCATTATTAGTAATTCATAGCAAGTATGGAGGCTTATTTATCATGATAGGGGGAGATTTCACTGGTCCTTATCGGGATTCTCATCGCTTTGAGCAGAAACAACTGGAACGACCAACGCAAGGAGAAGGAGGAGGCCTATTGCCACTTAGACAAAGTCCCAATGGATCTAGAAATTGAAATCAAACATTACCAAGGCGCTATTCTATTGCGGATAACTGGGCACACTAACTTTTCGCTATTGCAGGTGACTAGGCAATTTATTGTCCAAGAATTGACAATAAGTCCTTTGTTAGATTCGGCCCCCAGAATCTCTCTAGTACTTAGCTGATTTGTATTCAGCAAATAAGCAACAAGCGGTTCTGTCCGTCTTTTTCGCTTGGTGCTCTATGAACACATGGCAGGACTTGACTTTCAGTATGATCCACTGCCAACTTCCACACATGACCAAGGCCCAAGCTAATGGGGCTTGCTTTAGGCAGAGCTTGATAGTGTAAGTCAAAGAAATATTCACTTAAAAATGACTCAAAACCATCATCTGCACCTCCATAAAGTTTTTTTAGCTCATCACGTATTTCGGGAATAAGTACTTTTTGATTGGCTTGTGAATTGGGCAATATTTCACTCGACTCGCCGTGGTATGTGCATAAAAAGGTATCGGTTGGCAATGGAGAGCGATCTACGTGAAAAGAATAAACATCGGTTGGGAAAAACGGGTAGAAATCATCTCTCTCATAGCACTTGATGAGATTGAGGATTGGAGATGCGCCATGAGCTTTCAAAATCTTCAAGTCATTTAAAAGAATATCACGAGCAAGTTGCCCTTGCTCACTCAACTGAAGTTCGCGTAACTCCTCTTGATCAAGTACCGCAATATTTCCAACTAGCTCGACCAGATTAACAATCTCAGAAAAATCACCTACTAGATCACGTTTCCAACAAATCGCATTATTTTCTCCATGAAAAGGCGTAGAAACAAGGTCTTGAAAATTCGCAACGCAGTGAATTTGTCCCCCCACCTGAGATAAATCTATCATAATGGTAATATTAGTCTAAAATCTTTTGACGCATGAATTTAGGCCAAAACATCTTTATTATTATGCATCGAAAAATCACCTAAAAAAGACAATTGATACAGTACAAAAGGACCATTTAAATGACACCAATGATTCCTAGAAAACACGCAAATTCAAGATTGGCCATCTTTTAAAAAATCATTACTGTCCTCAATTTAACTGAATCTATAAGGAACGAACTGCTGTGAATAAATTGAAAAAAGAAATGCCAACCTTGTTTAATATTTCGTTTTTTTGGCACAACTCTTGACTTACTTTTGATGTCGGACATTTTTATCCGACAAGATTTAATATATTATATGAAAAAAGTAAAATTCTTCAATGATGCCAAAGGTTTTTGTTTCATTCAAGAAGAAGAATCAAATACGGAGCACTTTGTGCATGTATCAGGATTGATCGATGAAATTCGAGAAGATGATACTGTTGAGTTTGATCTTAAAGAAGGAAAAAAAGGATTAAATGCAGTAAACGTTAAAGTCGTTTAGTCCAATAGCTTTATATTTTATTTGAAAAAGGTCTGTCGTTTGACAGGCCATTTTCTCGTTTTCATCAAAAAATATAAAAACACATGCAACGCCACTTATTCACAGAATCAATTCTGCCTCGCAAGCTTGAGAAACTGGACCACAGATTATACATTCAGTTTTTTCCAGACCATGTCCGCGCAAATTAATTCAACTTTTATCCAATCTGCTCTTTCACAAACTCAATAAAGAATTTTCATTACACTTTCGGTTTTTCAATT
>JBLHIB010000063.1:0-19739 GCA_047615865.1 Gammaproteobacteria bacterium | reverse complement strand
CACAAATCGTGTTAGATTGTGCGGTCACTTCAATATCTATTGTAGGTGTATTATAACCGATTGAAAAATCAATCATTGTAGAACATCCGTTGGAGTCCGTTACAGTGACATCATAATTACCTTCACAGAGATCGTCACGGTATTCTGCAGTTGATCCATCTGACCATAAGTATGCGAACGGAGCTGAACCTATAGTTACATTTACAGTTGCAGTTCCATTGCAAGAAGTGGTCGCATCTTGCGCTCCACACCATCCATCGTCTACAGTCGCAAGACCTTCGATTATAAATAATATGTTCGTAGCATTTTCATTGGGGTTTGGTACAAAGTCACCATTGTTGCTGATACCAAATCCTACATTGGTAGGTTCTGAACAAGAGGTGTGAAGATCAAAATAAGATCCAGCAACGGTCATTTCTGAGTTTGTCCCAAATCGGTCATCCGCTTCGATAAGGAATACATCATTAAATGAATGAGTTCCGTTATACGTCGTTGTGCCATATCCAGTCGTGTAAAAATCGATGTTAGCTGGACTGGTAGGACCAACATAACGTAAGAGCAAACCGCTAATGTGGTCATGATCACCATGCGATTGACAACAATCATCATAATCACCTGTATCCGGAGGAAGTGGAGCACCGTCACAAATAGTATTCGACGTTGCACTGACCTCAATATCACAATCTAAGACAGGATTACAAGGACCTGTTTCAAACGAAAGAACAATGTTTGCTACACATATATCCTGAATAATTCCATTATCATCTCCAAACTCATAGAAGTTCGAATCAAAAGTATTCGTTCCGCCAAAGTTATATGGCAAGCCACTTCCTGTCATAGAAAATGTTACCGTCTTGGTAGCATCATCCTCACACAAGTTGCATGTATATGGCAACTCAGTTGGATTGTAGTATCCAATAATGTATCCGTTAATTTCAATTGGGTAATCTATATCAAGCTGGTCAACACTGCCAGCATCCTGGCTTAAGTCGTAATCTGCAGCAGCAACATTAAAAGTAACAGTTACAGCTGTCACACAATATCCTGGATTACAAATAGGATCTTCGAATGAAATAACATCACCTGTTGATCCGCCATAATTATCATTGATGGTAGATGTGAAAGAATCTTCACAAATCTCACATGAGTTTTCTTGTGACCATTGGTCTAGAACTACTTCATCACATTCAGGTACAACAACATCACATGAATAGGTTGCGTTGAAATCTCCTGTTCCGTTGTTGGTTCCTGTATAAGTGAACCAAGTTGATAGACCATTGTCATTTGAATTCAATGAATTAGCACCGTTTCCAATTTGAAGGCCAAACTCATCAGGTGTATCATCGAGGTAAAGCACTACTCCACTCAAGTCGCCCTTACCAGTCAAAGTATTGTCATAAGAATCATCAAACAAGTAAAAAGTCCAAGTAGACTCATCACCTAAATTTGGATTCTTTGCATCCATACCCTGAACGATCCATTCCGCATAAGTAGATCCGTTATCAAACCACAAGTCAACATCAAATTTATCATTGCTGTCTGAGATTCTTTTTAAAGAACCATACATGTGAGCTGTTCCATTGGAAAATTTATCCAAAAACAAGCCCGACGTTGTCCCCTTAAAGTCGGTTCCAAACTCGGGTATGTATAAAATTCTTCCTCCAATTGCATCATATCCGTCAATCGAACATGTCTCCAACAAGACTGGGTCAATATCAATTACATTATATGCTTCTTGACAAGTGTTATCCCACCAATCACTGCAGCAATATGAATCGTTGGCGATCACTTCTAGAAAGACAGGATCCGATTCAGCGTATGGAGATGAGCCATTTATAATGGTCTCACAAGTTTCGTAGTTTTGATTAGGACCTTCATTGTAGTTCTGAAGAACTTCGTTTTGATCCAATTCCTGACAGTAAACTGCCACAAGGTGAAAATCACCAAACCATGGACGATCCATTGTCATCTCATTTGCCAGCGCAAAATAGTACCCATTGTTCCAGTTGGTAAAATCTCCCGATCGAGAGTCGGTCTCTACCAAAACTCCATTTAGATACCAACTTTCATTCCCACTGCCGTCTATGGTGTATACAAAGTGTTGAAGATCTTCATCAATGTTGATGTCGGAATCAGAATCCGGCGCACCATTGTCATCACCTCCAGCATTGGAAGTTCGAAGACGAGCAATGTAGTCGTAGTTCTCTTGTCCTATTGTATAGTTTCTCTCATTTGTGTTGGCCGACATCGTCATGATCCTAGCTGGACCAGTTTGATTGTCCTCCTCTTGGGTAACCCAAAACTCGAATGACATTTCCAGCGACGGACTCAGAGCATTGAATTGCTTAAAGGCTGGAGACGAAGTTTTGATGATGGTATTTCCATCAACGGATAAACCGCCTCCTGCAAGCCAAGAAACTCGACTAACATCTTCTATCGTCAAATCCTCAGCCGCCTGAAATCCCGACATGTCATGCACGGTACTTCCAGCACCTTCGTGGAAAGTGTATAGACTCACAAGTGCATCAGTTATGCGCTGGGCGGCACTTTGAACTGAAACCGATAAAAAGAAAAGAGATGAAAATGCAATTATGCCAGTTCTCGTAAAACTGGCTGTTCGTTTAGATAAACAGTAAGTTTGTTCCATAGTAGTTCAGTAATACTACAATTATATAAGTGAAATTGGATAATATCCACAGGATACATTTATTGCACATGTGTTGGCGCGAAAGTACAAATTAAACACAAATAAACATCTGCTCATCGTTGTTTTTCTTTGCTTTGTCGGGTTTATTGCTCTAGAATATTGGAAACCCTTGCGGATTTCATTTCCCGGAGCACGTTGCACCCGAAATGGGAAATCGGCGGCAAAGGCATAGTGGTTTTTGGATGTAATTATTAAAGTCAATCTGCCTTAGTACGAGAAGCATTCGCTCAAAGTTTCAATAAATCAACATTTACAATACACGACAAAAAGCCATTTAACCAATGAATAACATGTGTTTATCTATAAAATAAGCACTCTTATCGAATTCAGAAGAAGAAGAAGAAGAAGAAGAAGAAGGTTGATTATAGATTCTTGAGGTTTTCCATTGCCAAAACAGGATCCTTTGCTCGAAAAACACTACTTCCGGCTACTAGAACATCACATCCCGCATCAACGAGGTCTTTTGCATTAGATTGCACAACTCCGCCGTCGACCTCTATTAAATAAGAATAGCCGTTTTCTTTGCGAAGCACATCCAATTGCGAAATCTTCTTCAAAGCACGGGTGATGAATTTTTGTCCGCCAAAACCAGGATTTACCGACATAATTAGAACCAAGTCCAAATCAGGAAGAATATCTTCTAAAACAGAAACAGGAGTGTGGGGATTCAATGCGACACCAGCTTTCATTCCAGCGGCTTGGATAGCCTGAACAGTTCGGTGCAAATGAGGACATGCTTCATAATGCACAGTCAGGTAATCAGCACCTTGATCTTTGAATTGTTGAATATATCTATCCGGATCAACAATCATTAAGTGTACATCCAATGTTTTTGTAGCATGCTTCTGAAGCGTTGCCATTACGGGCGAACCAAATGAGATGTTAGGAACAAAAACGCCATCCATCACGTCAATATGAAACCAATCGGCTGCCCCCGAGTTGATCATTTCAATTTCTGTCTGTAAATTTCCGAAGTCGGCCGCGAGAAGCGACGGTGCAAGCTTGTGTCCCATAGTGCAAAATTAACTATTTCCTCGCCATATCCAGATGCTCAAAGCGTAAGATTCTCACAAGTTTTCAATGATTCAAAACATCAAATACAGTCCGATTCAACACCCTACCTCCTGCCCTGATCGCTTCCATTTCCAAAAGCCGTTTGTGAGATCGACGATATCTGAAATGCATGTTTGTAGAATAGTCTTGCTGCAGGCGCAATCCGATACTGAGGTTCGCAATAGATATAAACAGCTCGCGTAGTGTCCAAGGATAAGAAGTCGATGGCATGCCAGAGTTCTCTTCCGAAGTACGGGACGTTTTTAGCCGCTGGCAAATGTCCGGTCTTATTTTACTGAACAGATCTCGCATCAACTATCTGCAGATCTTTAGTCACTTTAATAAGCGACAAAAACTCCCTAAAAGTCAATTGGTCAAAAACTCCCAACCTACCCAAGCGACCTTTTTGACAACTTGTTCCGCATAGACCAGCAATAGCGTTAAGATAAATAGACATTTGTGCATGCTCAAAAACAAACAAGTCTCTATCCATTCTCACTATTAGTCTAATCAGGAATACTTAATCTGGGGCACACTTTATTATTGTAGTCTATATTTGTGATCGCAAGTATGAAAGTTCTAGGAGTAGCAGGCGGAATTGGTAGTGGTAAGAGTGTGGTGTGTCAAATATTTCGCACGCTCGGCATTCCTGTGTTTGACTCTGATCGAGAAGCAAAGGCTTGTTATAATGACCTGCACGTTCAGGAGTTGGTTTCCGAAACGTTTGAAGTAGAACTTTTTCCAAATGGTCAACTCGACAGGGAGAAGCTGGCGTCTATTGTATTTACCGACAAGCGAAAACTCCAAGCTTTGAATGAAATTATTCACCCAGAAGTGGCCATTCGGTTTGATCGCTGGTGCTCGAGGCAGAATGCTCCCTTCGTGATTAAGGAAGCTGCAATATTATTTGAAACGGGCGGACAGGAGATTTGCACGCAAACCGCTCTGGTAATTAGTCCCCAGCATTTGCGCATAGCGCGGATTACAAAAAGAGATGGTTTAAGTGAAGGTCAAGTTCGCGACCGGATGAAAAATCAATGGAGCGACGAAGACAAAATGAAACTTGCGGATTTTGTGGTTACCAATGATAAAGAGCACGCTTTGATACCTCAGGTCAAGAATATATTCAACCAAGTTATTGGGTTTACTGAATCGTGAGAAGAACGGTATCTATTGAAGGTTGTCCGAAAAGAGAGAATTGGAGCAAGTAGACTCCAGAAGGAATGCTTGAAACATCCAGAACATCGCTTTGATTGAACTCATTCACAAAAGTTCCCAGCATATCTCGAAGGACAATCTTATCGTAAGAATCACGACCGCCATTTATATGAACTTGGTCTGAACTAGGATTGGGAAAGACTTTAAATTTCTCTTCTGATCTCACGTCTAGCAATTCTATTGCACATTTGATCGCTTCAACCGCAGCCTTATTCACTCCCTATCATAAGTACGAATGCCCAAAGTGCGCAAGAACTCAGTAAAACCATCATTGCCAGGAAGGCCATAAAACTCACCAAAATCATCGGCCTCAGCTTGCGATCAGTCGGTAAGCTTGAAAACAGACATGGGTGCAATTTGATCAATATAACTATCCCAAGCGCCAAATACATTTTCGAAAAATGAAGTCTGTTTTAACTCATCACTTCCATTCACCTCGCTTGAAGGGTAAACCACTTCTGTCAGATAAATCATCTTGGAGCCCACGGGGTAATGATTGGTCAATGTCTGAAAATCGTCATACACGACCGCGGGATCTTTGACTTGAAACTCATCAGCTATGCTATAATACGTAACACTTATAATATCAGCTGCTTCATTTAAGTTTTCATACAAAGGCCACATCACCTCGTTTTCAAAAGCTTCAAAAGTGAGCGTTGTTCCAATATTCAATGGCTGGTCATGAAGCTCCATATGGAGGTCATTGGCGTATACTTTTACTGCAGCGAAAAAGGTCTTGAATTTTCATCTCATCAATTCCAAGAATCAAGTCGCTTTCATTGCCAATGTTGGGGGGCAACGATATTGACATCCGGCAAATGGTCAAAAATACTGTCCAACAATATTTCGAAGCGCTCGATCATAACGGGATCATCAAAATCGACATCAGCGAGATCGGAAGGAACATCTTTCACAACCGTATTTAGCACATGAATATTGAGCTCAATGCTCAAGTTATTGGCTGGGTAGTAGTAGTAGTAGTAGTTAACCACATCCAATAAATTGAATAATTCGCCGCCTATTTGTCCAGAATCAAGCTCCATTCCACCCCCATGAAAAAGCGGAATAAACTACAGATACACACATCGACTGAGCGCGAGCGATACCACTATCAAAATCTTCTAGTTCGCTCACATCTACTTGCATAGAAATGAAACGATCGCCTGCAGGGACTTGCCCAAAAGCATTGAAGATCTTACAAGCGAACAAATAAAAAGATAGTGTTCTTCATAACGAACATGATTATAAAACTCTATAGCGGGTCTATAATTGAACCGTTTCGCACTAAAACAAATTTATCAAGGTATAGGAAAACTTCTAAATTAAACTAAAACGATATATTCGGATCGTGATTGCAAAGAACCTTTTCAAAACACTAGGTCCCGGAATTCTATTCGCTAGCACAGCAATTGGAGTTTCCCACCTTGTTCAATCTACAAGGGCTGGTGCCGAATATGGATTTGCCCTTGTTGGCATTATTCTTCTGGCCAATATCATGAAGTACCCCTTTTTTGAATTCGGTTCACGCTATGCCAATGTCACAGGTGAAAGCCTCATAGACGGTTATCGGAAGATGGGGAAATGGATGCTGGCTACTTATATATTCATCACGTTGGGTTCCATGTTCTTTGTCATCGCAGCAGTTGGAATCGTAACAGCTGGATTTCTTGATAACCTTTTCGGTATTGGAAACCTACCTCTCGTCACCGCCTGTTTGTTTGTCGCCAGCGTAATGATCTTGATTTTTGGAAAGTATGGCCTTTTGGATTCGCTTATAAAGGTAGTCGCGGCTGTATTGTTTATTAGTACTATAGCGGCTTTTTTCCTCACCCTCTTTCACGGACCGGCGACTACTGAATCCCTCATACCCACGATGGAATGGGACGCCAAGGACCTCGGTTTTCTTATTGCCCTCATGGGATGGATGCCTACTGCGGTTGACTTGAGCGTATGGAATAGTTTATGGACTTTGGAACGCATTAAGCAGACGGGATTTAAACCCACTTTGAAAGAGACTTTATTTGAATTCAGGTTGGGCTATATTACGTCGGCCATCTTGTCGATTTGCTTTGTGACTTTGGGCGCTTTCTTGATGTTCGGAACAGGGGAAGCATTTCCTGACAGCTCAGCACAATTTGCTCATCACGTGGTTTCCTTATATACACGTACAATGGGTGATTGGAGCTATTTCATCATTGGTTCGGCGGCATTTGCCATCATGCTGGGGACGTGTATCGCTGTATTCGACGGTTATTCAAGAGCATTGGGTCGTTGTGTGAGTTTGATCAAGCCTTCGACAAATGTCTCTGAGGGTACAGCCAACAATTCAGTAATTCTCATCTTTGCGGCTTTGGGTTCATATGCGATTATTCATTTTCTGCTATTCGCAAATGCCAATACGTCGGGCTTCAAAATGCTCATTGACCTAGCGACCACTATTTCATTTTTAATAGCTCCACTAATAGCCATTGTGAATTACCGCTTGGTGACCTCTTCATCCTTTCCCGAAGCGGATCGGCCCGGAACTGCATTGAAAGTATTGAGCATTTGTGGTATTCTCTTCCTTTCTGCTTTTAGCATCTTCTTTCTTGTCTGCTAGTTTAATGGACCAGATCACCAAGAACCATTCATTCTCTGGCTGAATTATCAAACTTTACATTTGAGTGATTATTGAGAGAAAGCAAATGCTTTTATTTGGCCTCCAATTGTAATTATGCGCCATTCTTTTGTCTTCCTTTTTCTACTCCTGTGTTCTCTTCAACTATCCAGTCAGCAATTCCTCATACTCAATTTACGCAACGATCTATTCAATACAAGCGAAGTGTGTGAGTCTGGCGAAGAGTGTTTTGGTATGTTTGACCTTGAATTGGTAAATGATTCTAGCTTGGAGCTTCTTCACAATTCAAAACATTCGTTTACTTCCATTGATCGTCGAAATTGGATAGCCCAAGTTGAAGGTAAAAGAGTATTGTTCGTCGTCCATGGCATGGCCAAAGGCTGGGCAGAAGCCAATAAAGACTTGTGCAATGTGTATTGGAGTCTGCAAAAATACACGTCCGATTTATATGATGTGGTAATAGGTGTGAGTTGGCCAGGAGATTCGTATTTAGGTATATCACCTTATTACCGTGCCAATCGCCAATCGCTTAAATCGGGCAAGCTCCTAGCTCCTATTGTCAAAGTCATAGGAGAAAAAGCAATGACTATGGATATTATGACGCACAGCATGGGGAGCAAAGTCATGTGTAAAATGATCAAGAAGGATGATGTGCATTTCGATCATGCATTTCTCTTGGCTCCATCTATTCTGCGAAATTCTCTCAAACCTCTTAAACGTTGGAGAAAGACCTTGAAGAATATTGATGAGCGCATGATGATCTTTTATTCGAATGGGGATTACGCATTCAACTGGACGCCTCTGCAGCATTTGGGAATGGGCTACGAAGGCATGAAACATAGAAGTAGCATGCGATATGATAAAGTGACTCAAGTCAATTGCGACGAAGTTGTCAATCAAGTAGCTTACCGGCAGATTGATCGCAATGCATTTTCAAGCAGGAGCAATCATAGTTATTATACACAATGCCCACAAGTATTCGAATACATTCAGTCGGTCAACGATCGACCGGAAGATAAATCTGCAGTAATCCTGGCTGGAAATTAGCGCAAAAAAAGCGGAAGAGAACATGTGCTCTTTTCCGCTAATTACGTCGTTGAAACTCTACAAAGTAAGAATAGCCTATTGGATTACTTAATATGCTTTTGATACTGCGGCAACAAAGCTTCATTTTCATACCATACCACAAGAGCCATGTATCTTTCCTTCTTACCTTCTTCACCTACAGTTTCAATCTTTTTATGGATTGTACGGAGACGAAATGCACTTTGATTGATCGCTGCTTTCAATGCCATCTTCTTAGAGTCTGGAACATTGAAACGAACTTTAGCCGCTTGAATGATTTCACTATAAAGCAAAGGACGTTCAGTAGATTTCAGCGTTTGCAGGATGAACTCGCCCCATATCGACTTACGACCTCTCTTCTTTTTACGTTTGCGCTTTGACGCGCCTTCACCAGCAGCAACTGGTCGCGTAGTTGGATAAGAAGACTCTTCTGACGCAGCAATATTGATGCTGATGTTCGTCGAACCATCCATTTGAGCCAACACTCCCTGCAGGTGTCGAAGTTTCTGAACTGTCGTATGAAGTTCAGCTTCATAGTGCTGCTTCATTTCGGACAATTGAAGGTCTGTCAATTCTAAAGCCATGATATTGTGTTATTTATTAATACCTTATACAATACAAAAGTAGTCATTTTTTTAAAATACTCTGCATGCATACCTAAATACTAGTTATCGTCCGAAAAATACCACTTTTTCGACTAAACGAACAAATAACCTTAAACAGAACACAACTTTTCTTTGATTAATATCTTTTTTAGAGCACTAAATTTGAAGTATCATAGATGTTTTTAATCTCTACCCTAATAAATAAAATTATGCCAGTGGCCAAATGACTAGTTATCAAAGTCAAAGACCTATAATTCTAATTCAAAGCACACACAACTATAGTTTGGACTAGCAAGCTCAATGAAGATTCAGTAAATTCGCATCGAATTACTCGAAATTATGTTTGAAAGCTTACAAGAAAAATTTGACCGTGCCTTTAAGGTATTGAAAGGACAAGGTCAGGTAACAGAGATTAACATTGCCGAAACGGCCAAGGAAATTCGAAGAGCCCTGCTGGATGCCGACGTCAGTTTTAAAACGGCCAAAGACTTCACGACACGCGTTCGTGATAAAGCTATGGGCCTTGATGTTTTGAACGCCATTAGCCCAAGTCAGCTCCTAGTAAAAATAACGCATGAGGAGCTCACTGAATTGATGGGCGGACAAAGCGCCGATATTGACTACCAAGGAAACCCTGGTGTGATCTTGATGTCTGGACTGCAAGGTTCTGGTAAGACTACCTTTTCTGGAAAACTGGCCAACTGGCTCAAAAACAAAAAAGGAAAGAATCCTCTGCTCGTTGCCTGTGACATTTATCGTCCTGCAGCCATTGATCAGCTCCACGTTGTTGGAGAGTCAATAGGTGTCGATGTATATTCAGAACGTGAAAACAAAAGCGCCGTTTCAATTGCTCAGAACGCTATACAGTTTGCCAAAAGCAATGGCCACAACGTTGTTATCGTCGATACAGCGGGTCGTTTGGCCATCGATGACGAGATGATGAAAGAGATTGAGGCCGTCAAGAAGGCCATCAATCCTAGTGAGACTCTGTTTGTCGTGGACGCCATGACTGGTCAGGATGCTGTTAACACAGCAAAGACCTTCAATGAACGACTCAATTTTGACGGAGTAATTCTCACCAAACTTGACGGTGATACACGTGGTGGAGCGGCTCTTTCGATTAAATCGGTTGTTGACAAGCCAATTAAATTCGTAGGTACAGGTGAAAAGATGGAGGCTTTGGATGTATTCCATCCTAGTCGTATGTCGGACCGTATCCTCGGCATGGGAGACGTTGTGTCTCTTGTGGAGCGCGCGCAGGAACAATTTGATGAGGAAGAGGCAAAAAAACTTCACAGGAAAATTACCCGCGACGAGTTTGACTTCAACGATTTTCTTGGTCAGATTCAGCAGATCAAGAAGATGGGTAACGTCAAAGACTTGATGGGCATGGTTCCAGGAATGGGCAAGGCTCTCAAAGATGTTGAAATTGAAGATGATGCATTCAAACAAGTTGAAGCGATTATACATTCAATGACAGCTAAGGAACGCATTACTCCTTCTTTGATTGATAGAAGCCGTAAGGATCGTATTGCCAAAGGATCAGGAACTTCTGTTGAAGAGGTGAACAAACTTTTGAAGCAATTTGATGGAACGCGCAAGATGATGAAGCAAATGAGCAATAAGAAGAACATGCTCAACATGATGAATCAAATGAAGAAAATGGGCATTAAGTAGACCTCCCCATTTGCGCTTGTCGCTATAAATATCAAAACCAAAATACATGACTATTCTCGACGGAAAACAAACCTCAATTGATATACAGGCAGAAATCGCCGAGAAAGTTGCACAACTTATTGCTCGCGGTGAAAAGCGACCTCATCTAGCCGCTATTCTAGTTGGCAGTGATGGTGCAAGTCAGACTTACGTGGGCTCGAAAGTAAAAGCTTGTGAGCGAGTTGGTTTTGAAAGCACTCTTATCACTTTAGAAACTGATGCCTCTGAAGATGAGCTACTTGCTGAAGTGGACAAACTGAACAATGATGATCGAGTCGACGGTTTTATTGTTCAACTTCCATTGCCAAAGCACATCACTGAGCAAAATGTAATTGAGGCAGTTAATCCACTCAAAGACGTAGACGGATTTCACCCTTCGAATGTGGGAAAAATGGCCCTGAACCTGCCCTGTTTTCTGCCTGCCACTCCATACGGCATTCTTCAACTACTAGAGCGCTATGAGATCGAGACTTCTGGCAAACACTGTGTCGTAATTGGAAGAAGCCACATCGTAGGTTCGCCCATGAGTATTTTGATGGGACGCAATGGCTATCCAGGAAATTGCACGGTGACACTTACTCATAGTCGCACCAAAGACTTGTCTGCCATTGCTAGAGAAGCTGATATATTGATTGTCGCTCTTGGAAAAGCTGAATTCGTCACGGCCGATATGGTCAAAGAAGGCGCTGTGGTTGTCGATGTAGGTATCACACGTGTTGACGATGCGAGCAAGAAGCGCGGATATAGAATTGCGGGTGACGTGAAGTTCGATGAGGTAGCCGAAAAATGTAGTTTCATCACTCCAGTTCCTGGAGGAGTTGGCCCGATGACCATTGCTTCGCTCATTATGAACACTCTTTTGGCGGCCAAAGGAAAAGCAGCCTTGAATGGCTAAGACTCCTGAATATTACATGCAAAGATGCCTAGATTTGGCATCCGAAGGCAGAGGAAAAGTGTCCCCTAACCCACTCGTTGGCTGCGTAATCGTTCGCGATGATACTATTATCGGTCAAGGCTATCATGAACAATATGGCGGTCCGCATGCCGAAGTGAACGCTTTTCGCTCCTTGCAATCGGATGAAGTGCTCACAAATGCGATTGTTTTTGTAAACCTCGAACCTTGCTCCCATCACGGAAAGACTCCTCCTTGCATTGACCTCATAATCAAATCAAAGATTCCACGAGTTGTGGTTGGCATGACCGATCCCAATCCATTGGTTTCAGGGTCAGGGATTCAAAAGTTACGCGAGGCCGGTATTCAAGTCATCGAGGAAGTCCTTACTGAGGAATGTGAAATATTGAACCGAAGATTTATATTAAATCAAGTCGAAAAACGGCCATATATCATCTTGAAATGGGCCCAGTCGGCCGATGGATTTATTGATCCTAACCGTGCCGATGGTCAAAAAGGTATTCAATGGATCACAGGGCCTGAGAGCCAGGAATTGACTCATGGTTGGCGAGCAGACGAGGATGCTATTCTCGTTGGCCGAAAGACCGTTGAAATCGATAATCCATTACTTACGGTTCGCACTGTTGAAGGAAAGAACCCTGTGCGCATCGCAATTGACCCAAAGCAGGTTTTATCGAAAGACAAGGCTATATTTGACAATCAAAGTCGGACTATAGTCCTTGCCAGCGAAGGAATCGAAGACAAAAACACCCACGTTGTTCCTATGGGACCATTCTGGCTCAACACCCAACTCAACAAGCTTCTGACTATAGGAATTGGAAGTGTTATCGTTGAAGGCGGTCGGCATACACTAGATCAGTTCATCGAACATGGTTATTGGGATGAAGCCCGAGTCTTAACAGGAGCAAATTCCTTCGGAGCGGGAATATCAGCACCGAAGCTGAAAGGAACTTTACAAGAAGATTTCACCTCTGGCCCTGACCGGGTTCAGGTATATTCGAAGAAATGATCTGGCTATTTCTCAGCATTCTATTTTCTACAGGCGTATTTCTATCGTTCAAAGCATTTGAGCATTACGAAGTCAAGACCTTCCCGGCCATTATGGTCAACTACGGAACCGCCATGGCTTTTGGTCTGTGGATGCTGAATGGGAAAATCAATTTTGAAGACGCTGAAGAAATGCCACTCTTTTGGCCGGTATTGACATTAGGTTTGGTCTTCATAGGTATCTTCTATTTGATTGCGCTTACCGCTCAAAACCTTGGGGTTTCAGTTGCATCTGTTTCAGCAAAAATGTCGTTGGCTATACCGGTAATTGTATTCCCCCTGATCGATCCCGACGAACCATTTGGGCTGCTTCATGTGTTGGGATTATTGATGGCGCTCACAGGTGTGTTTCTAGCCTCAATGAAAAGCGATATAAACCTAAAGAATAAGAAGTTACTAGCTTTACCTCTATTTGTTCTTCTCGGTAGTGGACTCATTGATTTCACCCTTGGATATTTCTCAGCAAGCACATCACACCCGTCTTCGACATACCTTTTAACGACTCTTCCGTTCACCTCAGCTTTCGTTGTAGGAATCATCACAATTGCGATCAAAGCCATCGTTAAAAAGGAGTGGTTTGGCTTGAAAGAAGTTATGGGTGGAATGGTTCTTGGCATCATCAATTTCGGATCTATTTTCTTCCTAGTGAAGGCCGTAGCTGAGTCTCCATTTAGCCGCACGTTCATCTTCCCCATCAACAACATGGGAATCATACTTGGCTCTTCGATTTTATCGATTATCTTATTCAGAGAAACGCTTTCATCCCGCAACAAATGGGGAATATTCATTTGCATGCTCGCCATTGGCGTATTCTACTTGGGCGAAGTAAATTGAAAGGGCACGAATTTCTCGGTTTGCCCGTGTTTTCCCGATTATGCTTGTAAATTTGACACATGAAATTTTCTCTTGAGCTTTCTTGGGACACCCCGCCAGAATGGACCCAAGCCGTCTTGGCCGACTTCAACGCTTTCTTGCAAGATCATGCCGATTGCGAGCGCAAGGCATCGAGTATGGCCATGAGTTTTGTCGCCAAATGTCCTGATCGCACTGAGATAATCCCTGAGTTGATAGATACAGCTCTTGAAGAACTGGAGCACTTCAAGTCGGTTTACACTTTGATGGAAAAGCGTGGTATTCGCATGCCTGACCGCATTCCAGCCGACTCATATATTGCGTCGTTGATAGCTCTTTGCCGCGATGGGCGTGATGAGCGCCTCATGGACAGGATGTTGTTGGCCTCAATTATCGAATGCCGCGGTGCCGAGCGCTTCCGACTGGTTGCTGAAGCTTTGGAAGATGTTGAGCTCAAGAAATTTTACAAAGACCTCTGGACTAGCGAAGCCAAGCATGGAAATATATTCGTAGTGATGGCTCTTACTTATTGGCCTGAGGACGCAGTTTACAATCGTCTAAACGAACTCAATGAAGCAGAAGGTGTCATCTGTTCAAAGCTTCCTTTTCGGGCAGCTCTGCATTGATTTATAGCCTATCGGCAAATGTGGCTAGCCAAAAGTCTTTAACTCTACCATTCAATTTTCTCTTTCCCCATAGAACGCAGATAATCGTTGGTCTGCGAAAAATGCTTGCACCCAAAAAAGCCTCTGCTCGCTGATAGTGGTGAGGGATGCACAGCTTTTAGCACATGGTGCTTATGTGTATCGATCATGGCCCCCTTCTTTTGCGCAAAAGCTCCCCATAGAATAAAGACAACTCCTGAGTTAGAATCATTGATTTTGGCAATAACAGCGTCAGTGAATTTCTCCCACCCTTTCTTTTGATGAGAACCTGCTTCATGAGCACGAACTGTGAGCGTAGCATTGAGTAAAAGCACTCCTTGATCGGCCCAATGTTCTAAATTTCCCGATTTTGAGATCGCTTTTCCGAGGTCTGAAAAAATTTCTTTGTAGATATTCTGGAGTGATCTCGGCACAGAAACGCCATCATTTACTGAGAAGCAAAGTCCATTTGCTTGGCCGTTTCCATGATAAGGATCCTGCCCTATAATGACCACTTTCACTTGATCTGCACGACAATGATCGAATGCTGAATAGATGAGTTCTTCCGGCGGAAAGCATTGATTAACAGAATATTCAGACCGAACGAAAGTGATAAGATCTTGAAAATACGGTTGTACGAATTCATCTTTTAAAAGTGATTTCCAACTTTTGTCAATGCTTACATTCTTCACGTTGTCCTCAATTTTTTCGCTTAATAATCGTTTTCAATGTTAGCACAACCAACGGACATAGACTTTTTCAGGAATAGCTTGTTATCAACATTTTATCCGCTTTCCTTTTCTCCCGATGATATTGGGGCTATTTTTGCCAATCTTTTAATGCGAGGAAATGGGGCTGGAACCGATAGATATTTTAGATAAAAAGCAAGGTAAAATCTTATACGATTACCAGGTCGCTGCGATTGATGACATTTTCGAACGCATGCGCCAGTTCCCGAATAAGTACAATCTGCTTTTTCAATTACCAACTGGCGGTGGAAAGACGGTGATCTTCTCTGAGATCTCTAAGAAATACATCAAAGAAACAGGAAAGAAGGTTCTTATCCTGACACATAGAATTGAGCTTTGCGGACAGACGTCCAGAATGTTGGATGAGGTGAATGTCCCCAACAAGATCATCAACAGTAAAGTAAAAGATCTTGAAGACAATTATGACTACAATTGCTATGTAGCAATGGTTGAGACTCTCAACAACCGTCTTAATGATGAAAAGGTTGAGCTCGATGATGTAGGTTTAATTATTGTTGATGAGGCTCACTACAACTCATTTAGAAAACTGTTCAAGTTTTTTGAAAACTGCATCATTTTAGGAGTTACTGCAACACCTCTTAGCTCGAATATAAAACTTCCCCTCCGAGATAACTACAATGAACTGATCGTTGGTGAATCTATTAGTTCGCTTATAAATCGAGGATTTCTTGCCAAGGCTACTACTTATAGCTACGACGTAAATCTGCGCTCCCTAAAAATAGGTGTAAACGGAGATTATACGGTCAGCAGTTCTGAGCGGCTTTATGGCAACTACTTCATGCAGGAGAAATTACTCTATGCTTATGAAGAGAAAGCCAAGGGAACCAAGACGTTGATATTCAACAATGGTATTGCCACGTCACGACAGGTGTACGAAATGTTCCGAGAAGCGGGATATGAAATTCGACATCTTGACAATACCAATTCGGAAAGTGAGCGTCGTGAAATCCTTGAATGGTTCAACACGAAGCCTGATGCCATCCTTTCGTCTGTAAGTATTCTTACTACAGGATTTGATGAGCCTACGGTAGGAACCATCATTTTGAATCGAGCGACAAAATCACTTACGCTCTATCACCAGATGATCGGTAGAGGGTCTAGATTTCTTCCTACCAAGCCTACCTTTAACGTAATTGACTTGGGTAACAATTCTCGCCGATTCGGATTGTGGGAATCGTATATGAACTGGCAGGATATCTTCCGTTCGCCAAACTCATACTTGGAAAACCTTGCAAGCGACGACGAAATAGAGCAGCAGTTCAGGTATGAAATGCCAGAAGAGCTGAAGTCGAAATTCAAGAAGCAATCTGCTGGCAACTTTGACATGAAGAAGGAGTACATAAAAGTGGTAAGCGAAGGGAAAAAGCCTAAAACTGCCATTGAAAACTCTATCAAGCAGCATGCTCAACTTTTGAGTGATAATAGCGAAGATGTTTTCGATGCTTTGGAACTTGCTGAAGAGCTGTATCCTGAAATCGATTACCGTGTAAAGCTATACACCCGCTGTATATCGAAGAATACAGAGAACTTCTTCCGTTGGCTTACCGACGACTACAAACGTCAATTGAACCAACGTCTTCGAGATACAATGTAGCCTTTCATAGGCTGCCAATTGCACATAATCGCACAAGTTAATTTCTTGTCAAACACCCAAAATCTCCCGGGGCTTGTTACCCTCAAGCCCCTTATCGCAAAGATAGTTTGCTCATCAATCCTAGTCAAGTATCATCGGTTAGTTCTTGTAACTGTCTTATTTCATGACATAACCGCTCAATTTCTGAGCCTAGATTGATTTAAATCTCATTTATAAATACCTCAGAACAACAAAAAGAGCCAATTGAAATTAATCAAGCGAACCTCTTTTATGTCAATATTTGCCTATCAATGATCTTCATCAAAATAGAAACTAGCTTTTATTGAAGCCTTATAAGTCATTAGCTTAATCTTGCCTCTTTTGGTGTCAAGAACCCAGCAATAGCTGTTAATTCCGGTACCTAAAATCTGGTAGCGACCAATTTTATCTTCAGTAACGATAGTAGTTGAATCATTTAATGAAAAAGCAAATAGCGCAGTAATTGCGCCAGCTATAAAGTCACATTAAGCTGAAATAAAAAGGGGGGGGACAAGGCAAGTTTACTATTTTCGCAGGCTTGTTGCAAATTACCAACCAAGACCACACACCAATTTGAAGAAAGCAGACTCGATAATCGCTCAGTTTTACGAGGCATTCCGGCAAAAAGATGCCAGTGCTATGGCGGCCTGCTACCATGACGACATTGTTTTCAATGATCCTGCTTTTGGGTATTTGTATGGCAAAGAAGTGGAATGGATGTGGCGTATGCTTCTCGAACGTAGCAAAGGCGACTTGGTCGTTTCTTACTACAACGTCATGCAAGACGAGGATCGTGGAATCGTTAAATGGGAAGCTCGATACAAGTTCTCTATTACTGGCCGACGAGTGCACAACAAAATCAACGCCTCTTTTGAATTCAAGGATGGACTCATAATCAACCATGATGACTGTTTTAACCTATGGGGTTGGGCCATTCAGGCTTTTGGTGTTAAGGGCTTCTTTATGGGAATGATTCCTTGGTTTGGTAGGAGTCTGCGTAAGAAATCAAAGGCTGCTTTATTGAAGTATATTGATGGTAAGAAGTAGTGTTTTAATTTCTCTCGGCATTTAAACGTTTGTTTGACTGAATCAGAGTTTATTTCAAGCGCAATAGACAGTGGACTTGATAATAAATTTCTGTCTACAAACCTTATCATGATGGAATCTGCGCTTTCACATTGAGGACCCAAGAGTCCGCATTTCGAATTTTTGCAAAGAGAGATATCGATTGGACTTGTTCGTTAATTTCAACCTTATTTTGCATTCTAGTAGATAGTCTGTAAATTGTTCTGGCCGAACAAAATCGGATGAAATCCTACTAATAGAATATTCACTTTTATTAGAAAACTGGATTTTACTTATTTGTTCAATAAATTACAAAATCATACATCCAAGAAATGAACATGAATCAGATTTATACAATTGTTGTTTTGCTAGTATTTAGTTTCGTCTCAAACATAGTTTCTGCTCAGTCAACGGTCCGTGTATTTGTGCTAGCGGGCCAGTCCAATATGCAGGGACAAGGCAAGATTTACTTGGGTTCAACTGGTGCTATTGGAGATATTTTAGCAACGTTTACACCATCATGTATTGAACCTGACGCTGAAACTTGCGACTACACATTTAATATGTTAGATGGATACGGAGACGGATGGAACGGTTGGACATATGACTTTGTCCAAGGCGGAGTTGTTGTTGCAACAGAAACATTACCTAATGGTCTTGAAGGCACCGCTATAGTAACCCTTGAAGACGGTATTTCTTGTGACGTTGTTGTAAACAATGCAGGGGCATACGGAGCAGAGATTTCATGGACACTAACGAATCAATTTGGAGACATTGAAGCCTCCATGACGGGACAAAACGAAAGTTATCCCTCACCAAACACACTGTTAAATGTCATAGAAAATGACACCGACAATCTGTGGTCCATGCTAGAGACAGATGGAGAATGGAGTGTCATGGACAATGCATATCTATACTTCGAAAATGGAGATGGGGACTTAATTCGAGACAAAGTCTCGATTGCGCAAGGGGCCAATCCAGATATGATAGGACCTGAATTGATGTTTGCTCACCAAATGGACGAATATTACGAAGATCCGGTCCTAATAATAAAAGCAGCATGGGGCGGCTTGAGTTTAGCCGAGGACTTCCGACCACCATCAGCAGGCGGAGTTACGGGAGCTTCCTACCTTGAAATGATTGAGATGGTGGAGTACGTGACAGAAAACATCGCTACAGAGTTTTCTGAAATAGGAATGAGTGAGTTTGAGCTTGCAGGATTCGCATGGTTCCAAGGTTGGAATGATGGTGGATCAGAAGATTTCCTGAATGAATACGAAAGCAACATGAACCACTTGGTCAATGACGTGCGGGATGATTTGGATACCCCAGACCTTCCATTTGTCATTGCTAGTTCAGGACAAGGTGGGTACGAATCCCACGGGGGCTGGATGCAAGACATGCAGGAGATAGTCTCTGTGGCTCAGGAAAATGTGGGTTGTGACGATATAGTATATGGAGGAACCGTGGGATTTGTCAACACTAAACCTTTCTACATGGATGTTTCTGAATCACCGGAAGACGCAGGGTACCACTACCACCACAATGCTCTGTCCTTCTTGAATATTGGTAAATCGATAGGAGATGAGATGATACTCGCGATCAACGATTTGGCTTTTTGCTCTGGTTTTACTTCCGTAAACACAGAAAACGAACAGGTCGACTGGATTTCCATTTATCCCAATCCTACGACGAATAGTTTTTATATAGATTTAGCAAACAATCGCAATACAGGCACAGTTGTAATTCGCAATGTTATAGGTGAGGAAATCATGTCTCAAGAATTCGAAAACAATCAACTTCTAAGCTTTTCAATAGATGAGCCCGCTGGCATTTATCTAGTGACAATAAACTC
>JBLHIB010000062.1:0-19960 GCA_047615865.1 Gammaproteobacteria bacterium | reverse complement strand
TAAGGTACTTCTGAAGCTAGTTCTATTGAACCTACTTGGCATGGCTATTCTTAGCCATGGCATGCTGCTCTATCCCCGATTTATCACAACAATATTTTCACAAGATGTCGATGTGATATTCCTGACTGAAAAGTCAATGTTTACCGTCATCTTCGCCTTTGTTTTGGCTTGCTTTTCTTCGGTCTTTCTTAATGCTGTCGAAGGATGTGGTAAAACCAAAATTGCTATGGTAATTGAAATTGGCGCAAGCGTCAGCTACGTTGTTCTCACATACTATGTAACCGTAGTTTCCCCAAAGCCTATTTACCTAGTTTGGATGAATGACTACATGTACTTTGGATCAATTGCCATTGTTTCTCTGCTTGTGCTGCGGTTTAGCAATTGGAAATATGTAAACGTCTAATCAATAATCAAGTGAAAAAACTCAGAATTGTCTTCATGGGGACACCCGAATTTGCTGTTGAATCACTCAAAACGATTCATTCTAGCTCGCATGATGTTGTTGGCGTTGTATCAGTTCCAGACAAACCTGCTGGCCGGGGGAAGAAGTTGCGGCAATCGGCGGTAAAGGAATTTGCTACTGCAAATCATTTGCCTTGTGCTCAACCCTTAAAATTAAGAGATCCCGAATTTATCTCACAACTTGAAACCTGGAACGCCGACTTATTTGTAGTTGTCGCTTTCAGAATGCTGCCTGAAATAGTTTGGGACATGCCTGAACGAGGCACAATCAACCTCCATGGATCATTGCTCCCTCAGTACCGCGGTGCTGCTCCTATCAACCGCGCGATCATGAATGGTGAAAACGAAACAGGTGTGAGTACTTTCTTCATTACTAAGGAAATTGATACCGGCGCAATTATCGATCAAACTCGTTTGGAAATTGATGAGTATGCAACAGCAGGTGACATCCATGATGAAATGATGGTGATGGGTGCTGCAACTTTGCTCGGAACAATAGATAAGATTGCACTAAGTGAAGTTAAAGCAAGTGATCAATCCAACTTCTTCCAAGATGAGTCTGAACTCAAAGCTGCACCAAAACTATTTCGGGAAGATTGTCGGATCGATTGGGGCAAAGACTGTCTCGAAGTACACAACCACATTCGAGGCCTTTCTCCTTACCCAGCTGCTTGGTCAACCCTGAACGGAAAAGTCGTCAAACTCTTTGCTGGAAAACCGATCAACCAAACAGCAAAACCTGGTCTGATTTTTAGCGACGAAAAGTCCTTTTTGAACATTGGTTGTGGCTCTGGTTGTTACCAAGTTCTTGACATTCAAATGGAAGGTAAAAAGCGCATCTCGATCGCCGACTTTTTAAGAGGTTCTCAGCCTGTTTCTGGTGAGGTTTTCGAATAAACTGTTAGTTTACATCAGCAAACAAGATGCTCGAATAGACTTTAGTTAATAGACAATCAGTGCTTTACATGATTCAACAAAAGCTTTATATCGGTCGTTTGTCGATTAATTATTCAATATTGAGTCATTTTCAAACACAACCATGTTACATCTGTAACATAGCCATAAACCTTATTGCGACTATATTGTATACATTTGTAACTCACGTAAGATACAACTGTAATGTTTCAAGTTAGACTACAACAAATACTAGATCACCTCGGACTAAGCCCTAAGGATTTCGCCGAACAGATGGGTATTCAAAGGTCTGCCATAAGTCATATACTCAATGGACGAAACAAGCCTAGTCTAGACTTTATCATTAAGCTGTCTAAGCATTATCCTCAATTCAACAACCTTTGGGTACTGCACGGAAAAGATCCCATGATCACTCTTGTTACAAGTGTAACAACTACCCCAAGTAAGATTGTAACAAGCAAGGAAACTCCTGTACCAATTCCAGTACTAAAAGAAGAAGAAAAGGCCACCCAAAAGGTGGCCTCAAAAGTCTTGATTTTTTATACAGACGGAAGTTTTGAAGAGTTCAATTCGAACCCTTAATCTGTCCAAGCTTCGATGAGAATATCGAGTAGTTCTTGAGCAGCTAAAGCGATCTTTGTTCCGGGGCCATATATACCCGCGACACCTGCTTCTTCCAAGAACGAATAGTCTTGTTTTGGAATAACACCACCAGCCACGACGAGTATGTCCTCCCTACCCTGCTTTCGCAGTTCGTCAATTATCTGTGGGACCAAAGTCTTATGACCTGCCGCCAGCGAAGAAACACCTACAATGTGTACATCGTTTTCTATGGCCTGCCTTGCTGCTTCTTCTGGTGTTTGGAACAATGGGCCTATATCGACGTCAAAACCAATATCAGCAAAGCTTGTAGCTATAACCTTAGCACCACGGTCATGCCCATCTTGCCCCATCTTAACCACCATGATTCTTGGACGACGCCCGCTCTTCTGAGCAAATTGATCGGCCTTGGCTCGTGCATTTAAAAAATCCTTGTCATCCATTGATTCCGATGAATATACTCCTGAAACACTATTTATCTGCGCTTTAAAGCGACCGAATACATCTTCCAAGGCTTGAGAGATCTCCCCAAGGCTAGCGCGCTCTCTTGCGGCAACAATGGCCAATTCTAGTATGTTCTCGTTCCCCTTAGCTCCTTTAGTCAAGTTCACCAATGCTTGCTTGCAAGCAGCTTCATTGCGCTCAGCGCGTAGTTTGTTGAGTCTTTCTATTTGCCCTTTGCGGACTGCAGTATTGTCAACCTCCCGAATTTCTAGTTCCTGCTCGTCGTCCGTAGTAAACGCGTTGATTCCAACGATGATATCCTTCCCTGAGTCTATTCTCGCCTGCTTGCGCGCTGCAGCCTCCTCGATCTTAAGCTTGGGTACGCCAGACTCAATTGCCTTGGCCATTCCACCCATCTTCTCGATTTCGACAATATGAGCCCATGCTTTGTCCATGAGGTCATTGGTCAAGTTTTCAACGTAATGCGAGCCACCCCAGGGGTCTACACTCTTGCATACATCTGTCTCCTTTTGCAGATAGATCTGCGTGTTTCTCGCGATTCGAGCAGAGAAGTCTGTTGGCAATGCTATAGCCTCATCGAGTGCATTTGTGTGCAGACTTTGAGTACCTCCCATTGCTGCAGCTAAAGCCTCTACGCATGTTCGTGCCACGTTATTGTAAGGATCTTGCTCTGTTAAACTCCAGCCAGAAGTCTGGCAATGGGTTCTCAAAGCGAGTGACTTCGTATTCTTTGGGTTGAATTCCTTGATCAACTTGGCCCAAATCATACGCGCAGCTCGCATTTTCGCGATTTCCATAAAATGATTCATGCCAATGGCCCAGAAGAACGAAAGTCTTGGGGCAAAAGCATCTATGTCCATTCCAGCGTTAACACCTGTTCGAACATATTCCAATCCGTCCAGCAACGTATAGGCCAACTCAATATCAGCTGGAGCTCCAGCCTCATGCATGTGATATCCTGAAATACTGATGCTATTGAATTTGGGCATCTTTTCAGAGGCGAACTTAAAAATATCAGCTATGATGCGCATTGAAGGGCTGGGCGGATAGATATACGTGTTCCGCACCATGAATTCTTTGAGGATGTCATTTTGGATGGTCCCTGTCAGCTTATCGCACGGAACACCTTGCTCTTCAGCAGCGACAATATAGAAAGCAAGAATAGGAACCACTGCACCATTCATCGTCATCGAAACAGACATTTGATCCAATGGAATCTGATCAAATAGAACTTTCATGTCTAGGATAGAATCGATTGCCACTCCAGCTTTACCAACATCTCCTTCTACACGGGGATGATCACTGTCATATCCTCTATGAGTGGCCAAGTCAAAAGCTACACTCAGTCCCTTTTGTCCGGCAGCAAGGTTTCTTCTATAAAACGCATTGGATTTCTCGGCTGTACTGAAACCAGCATACTGTCGAATTGTCCACGGTCTGATAGCATACATTGATCCATATGGTCCACGCAAATATGGAGCAAGACCTGCTCCATATCCAATGTGCGGAATATTATGCCCATCGCTTGAATCGTAATGCGACTTAACTTTAATCCCTTCAGCTGTATCAAATTCCTCCGATTCTTTAGCTTTCGCAACCGTTCTGGAATGGTCCGACCAGTCAACATTCTGAAAATCCACTCTCATACTATCTTTTTTCTGTTGAAACAACGTTAAGCTCTACTGATGAAGCCAATCTCCCCTCAACGGAGTTAGTTGGCTTGTCCGAATGCTTACTTCTAAAAGCGTTGGCTCCTATCACTATTCTTTCTCCACTTTCGACCTGCTCGACCTGCTCAGAAGCTGAATTACTGCACATTTCATCCAGCACGCCACTTTCTAGACAAAAATAATACCCACCTCTTTTCTCTATCTCTTGGAAGATCTCCCAAGCCTTATCCGAAATTTTCTTGCTCCATTCTTCAATAAAGTAGCTCCCCGATCCTGGATCAATAACACGGTTCAGAAATGATTCGTCTCTCAACAAAAGTTGAATATTCCGTGACCATCTATATGCACCAGCAGTTTGTTCAGTTAGAGCATTGCAAGGCATAACACATAGTGTATCAACACCTCCCATAATAGCACTCATGGCTTCCGTTGTGGTACGTAGCAAATTGGTTTGCTCGTCGATCGCCGTTTTGTTCCATTGAGAATTGTAGGCACGTATCTTCGTCTGCAAACTCTTGTCATCACTAGGTTTATAAGCGCTTACGATAGAACTCCACAAAGTCCTCAATGCTCTAAACTTGGCAATTTCCTTGAAAAACGAATTCCCAATCCCCATTTTGAATTGAATGCAATTGCTTACTTCGTCAACTGATTTGCCATTTTTCATTAGCTCTACAAGCAAATCATGTCCTTCCGCCAAAGCAAAGGCTAGTTCTTGGCTTATGTACGCCCCTTTATTGGACCACTTCAAACCATTTGCGCATGCTAAAGAATAGACGCCTTTATTCAACTGACGTGCAGCGAAAAGGTCGCCCAACAATGATACTTTCGATGCGGTATGCTTCCAGTTTACACCCGTTAGGTTTGGAGGCAATTCCGATGAGTTTAAAATCGCCGGATCCTCAAGGTTGTCTAAAAATATTTTCAGGGATGAGCCATTCGGCAAATGCGATAACTCCCTAGCTGAAAACATCTCGGCATCTAAATTCAATGCATCTATACCGTCGCCTTCTAAAGCATCATAGAAAGGCTTTGTTTTAGAAGAAAAGTCCATTTCAATATCCCACTTATTGGACATGCCCTTCGATGCGCCAATTGGCCCTGAAAATCGGCTTTCTCCAAGGTCCTCTTTGGTCGAAATAACTTGACTAGTGCCGTCAAAAGAAGACCAAGACAATTGGTCGGCTGATTTGCCTTTAAGTTCAGCTTCGATTTTCTGAATCCATTCTTCCCTAGTCGCAGGCTTGAAGGCACTCAAGTCAATATGATCTTCCATTGGTTTCCAATTTGGTGGCTAAAATACTTCATTAATATGTAGTCTGAAAACATCGGTTTTGCAGGTGCAAACCCTTCCAAAGGTGTGCATTGCAAAGGATCTTGATATATATCAGTTTTCTATTGATAACAGTCAATTCGATAAAGATGGTTGAATTGCTCATTTGTTGCTGAAAACCATACCTATGAGCGCCATTTATCTATTGATCATTGTGAGTTTCGCAGAAGCCTTAGTCTTTTTACTTGCCTTTCTATGGACTGTAAAATCAGGACAGCTAGACAAGGAAGTTTCATTCGTGATGAAAACGCCGAAGCACATGCACTTGAGCTTCATGGCCGAGACATATACACCCGTGAAGGTTGTTACAACTGTCACTCTCAAATGATTGGTCCTTTCCGAGATGAGGTTGCTCGATACGGTGAATACTCAAAAACTGGGAAATTCGCATACCACCACCCTTTCCAATGCGGATCTAGCGCACTGGTCCTGACTTGGCTAGAGAAGGCGTTCTCAACCCGAATGCTAGTTGGCACTGCTCCTGCTATGGTAGCTCGTCCATTGTTGGGAGGCCTGGTATAACCAAAGCATTGGTTGAAGCTAAAAACGCTAATCTCCTATCTCCTATGCTTCTTTGGGGTTTTACTACTATTGAGAGGCCTTGACTTAGGAATACCTTTTCTTAGTCCGCAAATGACAGAGAGCGGCACCATGAACTGCTGTCATTAAAATTATCTTAGCAAGAAGAAGTAGATAATAGCTGCAAAGAACGCCACCACTAGAACTATAATTCCAATTTTTGACCGACTTTTCACAGAATGAGTTTCCAAGGTCTCAGGAATATCCCATTGTGAAACTTCAAATCGTGTGAACGGCACATTGAAGAATAAATCCGAACCTTCTTCTTCATCAATTCTAACCCCTAAGATTCTTTTAGCCATACCAAAAGTGAATTCCTCCATCAATTGATCTTCCTCGAATAGATCGGCATTGCTTCCTAAAGAAGAAGGCCACACTGTTTTACCATCTTGCTCGATAGCTTGATCGTAAATAGAAATCTCTTCAGGCAGTAAATCCCCATACTCTTTCAGTTCGCTATCTGAGTCCAACTGCTTAAATCTAACTTTAGTTCCCGAATGCAAAAGGCTGTATCCGTGATAATTAACGCTTGACAAGCAAGCTACAGAAAGAACTTCTCCTTTAGGATTTATTTTACTTAGAGCAGACTCATAGCTAGCCATTTCTTGAGTCATCGAGCTATCTACTAATTGAAGGTCTTCGCACACAATTATGGCCTTATCTATGCGACCAATACTTATCGATCTATCTCGGGGATAAATGCATAATTCCAGAGACCAATCGCCAGTTTTCTTGTATTCCGTTACTCCCAGAGCTTTGAGAATATCATCATTCTGAATAGTATTCGCTTGATCCTCGATCAAGATCATCGATGCCTTCCAACCCATTCAATTCATAGTTTGATCGTAAAAATAGGCCATTCAGATGAATCGCATCGAAGCCTAACTTTCGAAACAATCATCTCTTTAGATAGAAACTGGAGCGATTACAAAATATAATAGCTGAGATCAACTGAAATAGAACAAAAAGAGGAACTTTACAGTGTGGGACAAACTGCTCGGCAGATATTAAAACAATATTGGGGATTCGAAGTCTTCAGACCTAATCAGGAAGCCATAGTTCAGGCAGTCTTGGATGGGAAAGACACACTTGCTTTACTCCCTACTGGTGGTGGGAAATCCATCTGCTTTCAGGTTCCTGGACTTATGAAAGAAGGCATGTGCTTGGTGGTTTCTCCATTGATCGCTCTGATGAAAGATCAAGTCGAGAACCTCAAGTCTAGAGGAATCTCCGCCGAACAAGTTTCAAGTGTTCATTCCAAACGAGATATAGATCGGATTCTTGAAAACGCGGCCAATGGTCACATCAAATTCTTGTATTTGTCGCCTGAGCGTTTAAAAACAGAGATCTTCAGAATGAGGTTGCCCCGAATGAAAGTCTCTCTCTTAGCCATTGATGAAGCCCACTGTGTCTCTCAATGGGGGTATGACTTCCGACCAGCGTACTTGGAGATTGCACAGTTTCGTGAACTTATTCCCGAAGTTCCCTTAATCGCCTTGACAGCAACGGCCACTCTTGACGTGGTTAAAGACATTCAGGACAAGTTGAGTTTTCGCGAACCTAACGCCATTCGAAATAGCTTCTCACGGGTCAACCTTGCCTACAAGGCGTTCAAAGTCGAAAACAAAATGGCTTCAATCGTGAAGATATGCGCCAAAAACCCTGGAACGGGTATAGTATATGCTTCAACACGAAAAAGGACAAAAGAGCTTGCTGAGTATTTAAGTGCCAGCGGTATTTCTGCCAAGTTCTTTCATGCCGGTCTTGATCCGCAAGAAAAAGACAAAAGACAAGACGCTTGGAAAAAGAATGAATTGAGAGTTATCGTAGCTACGAATGCTTTTGGAATGGGAATCGACAAGCCAGACGTCCGGTTTGTAGTCCACGCAGATGTTCCGCTCGATCCAGAGAGCTATTTCCAGGAAGCAGGTCGCGCAGGAAGAGATGGCAAAGCGGCTGCAGCTTATACACTTTGGAATCTAGGTGATCTGGATGATATGGACATTCGTATAAAACTCAAATATCCAGAGCAGGACGAAATCAGACGAGTGTACGTTGCCCTATCCAATTTTTTCTCGATAGCCATAGGCGCCGGAATGGATACGGAGCATGAATTTCCTATTGCCGAATTTTGTAAGCGATTCAATCTGGATCAAGTACTTACCTACCATGCGTTGAAAATTTTGGACCGAGCTGGGTTTTTAAGGGTAGCGGACAGTGATTTCAGACCATCATCTGTGATGGTTGTCGCAGACAGAAAAACACTCTACGATTATCAAATCAGGGAGACTAAATTGGACCCGTTGATAAAATGTATTCTTCGGAATTATGCCGGCGTTTTTGATGGCCCAGTAAATATTAGAGAAGGCCAACTATCTGGCATCTTGAGGGTCCCTGCGCGTGAGGTGAAAAACCTATTGAACAAACTCCATACAAGTCAGGTAATCGTCTATTCAGCAGCTACCAAGAATCCCAAAATCACGTTTCTCACAGGACGTCTATTGCCTAGCGAACTTCACTTCAACCATATCCACTATCGCCAGAGGCATAAACTGGACAAGTTCAGAGCCAATGCCATGAAGGAATATCTTCAGTACGAGGAATGCCGCGGTGCTTCGTTGCTTAAATACTTTGGAGAAGTGGACTCAGATGAATGTGGAATATGCGACGTGTGTTTGGCAAAGACGCAATCCTCAAATTCAAATTTAATATCAGCGGCTATCTATGAAGAGCTTTCACAAGAGGAGCAGACTTTTGATGAGGTCATGGAAACAATACCTGAATTTGGCAGAGAAGAGGCTTGGAGGGTTTTGCGATGGCAAATCCATGAAGGTAGATTGAGCGAAAATGAGGAAACTAAAAAGCTTCGAATTAACAAGTAGAATTTATATCAAATCTATTTGTTTCATCAAATTATCTCGGTAATTCCTTGAAAATGAAATTCGGATCCCAGCCACGACTACAACCTGCTCTTGAAGGTCAATATCTGTGATCATTTCCAAGTTCACAACGTAATTTCGACTTACCCTTGTAAATGTCTTAGTAGGCAGCTTGGTGACTAAATCCGCCAGAGAAATTTTTACATAATAGGTGTGTTCGGAAATTGTGATGCAGCTGTACTTCCCTTCTACTCTAACATTAGAGATTTCAGGTATGATAATTTTCTTCAGCTTATTACCGACTTTAGTGTAAAAACATAGAGCTCCGTCCTCACTTAGAAGCAATGGCCTACTCTCGTCTTTCTCAAGATCGAATCGTTGAAAAACAATATCGATATGGCGTTCTAGATTTTTTGGCTCAACTGGCTTAGCTATGTAGGCGTATGGACCTGTTGCCTTAGCTTCATTAAAGACATCATCCCCGTCATTTGCGGTTAAAAAGATCACAGGAACCTTAGCAACTTTGTTGATTCTATGAACCAAGTCTATGCCACTATCACCATTTTTCAGACCTATGTCAGTCAATACCAAATCTGGCCGGTGAGAACAAAAGCTTGTCAGCGCATCAAGTGTATTGTCTTCAGAAGCAACAACCTCATATCCCATTTGGAATAAAAGCGTTTCCACATGAATTCTCTCTACTAAATCGTCTTCGACTAACAAGATTTTTATCTTATCCATTGCGGCCAAAGTTGATGAAGTTATTGTGAGTTAATACTTTTGCCTACCTAAACTTTGCAAAGTTTAGGTACATAGACACTAACACCCGCATCTATATGCCTGATTATCAGCAATCAATAACTGCGTTAGCATTACAACAAATTGGAAAAAAAACCTATTTTTTTATAGTTTTCCTTGATATGCACTACCGAAATGAAGAACATGTCGAGCATAATAACTCTGAATATGATTCACTTCCTCATAAATCAGCCAGAAGTGAATTCCTTTCCGTTAAGTTCGTTTAATTTTGATTTCCTTGTTCGCTTAAACGACCAGACTATTCTTCATTCTCACCAAAAAGATCATTTGACTTATGAGGACATCGGCGAGGTTGTCTCAATCACCTATCCGCTTGTACTTATAATGCAGGTGTTAACTTAAAGCTAAACAAGTAGTTATCCGATTCGAATACGGAGCAAATTGGCAGTTAAATTGAAGTCGATTGGCGCATGGTTTTCGAACTAAAAAAGGGACTACTTTCTGGCTCAAAGATCTCTCGATTTGATAAAATGGACTGATGTCCAGACGCTTCATGGAGCTTGAATTTAATAAAGTCTGCTCAATGATCACTCTATCGAACGCTCATCTGCTAAGAAATAGAATTATGACCTTTTAAAGCAATACGACTTCAATGGTGCTTATGCCATTTATGACAAGGTGTCCGTATACGATGAACAAGAATCTCTGCTATTAGCTTTTCCAAATCCTGCAACGGAAACATGTCAAGCTAAATGACACAATCAAGGACTCAGGACGGATCAAATATCCGATGGCGCTGTAAAGTAGTGCTCTGGAATCAAGTTAAAGACATGTTTCATTTATGCATCGACCTTTCGCATTTACCTTTTGGCGTTTACCATATCCGAGTTCATGATGCGCATACACTCGCTCATCAAAAACTTATTATTCAAAGAAACTAGCTAGTGCAGCTTTCATGTTTATGCACCTTTAAGTGTTGGTGATTGAAAGCAAATAAATAGAATCGTCACCGAAAATCGCTAATTTTACACTAAAATAGAAACGCATGCAGTTTAATTATTCTCCAGAGGTTCAGGAAAAAGTAGCGGTTGGTACTAAGACGGCAGAGAAGAGAAAAATTGTTCTTTTTGACGACGACATCAACACCTTTGATTTCGTGATTGATGCGCTAATTCGTGTTTGCGGTCATGATAACATCCAAGCCGAACAATGCACTTTACTTGTTCATTACAAAGGTAAATGCGAGATTAAACAAGGTGAGTATCCTACTCTTGAGCCCATGTGTACAGCACTCCTTGATCGCGGACTCACTGCTGAGATCCAGTAGCTCTTCTTATCCAGGGAGCTTATTCCCTATTGTGCTTTTGTATGAAAACGAGATTCATTGATCCATTAAATACGTTTCTCATAATCTGTGCGGCTTTTCTAGCCTATATATTCCCTTTTTGGGTATTTGTACTTTCATACGTAATTCTCGGTCCCTTGCACTATTTGACAGAAATCAACTGGCTCAACGATCGTGATTTTTTCTTTCATAAAAGAACACGGTGGCTTTGGCTATTAGGTGCGGCTGTTCTAATCTCTTTGCTCGTCTTAATCAACCAAATTTCGCCTTCTCTTCTCCCTCAGTCAATCTCCGCAATATCTTCATCCAATTTAATTCTCGCAGCATTCCTCTCCGCGGTTGTTCTTTTGTACGTCGAAAGTAAAAAATGGGCCTACCTCATTTGCGCCCTAGTTTTCATTCTTGCCATTGCTCTTCCTCCACTGCCCACTATATTTTATCTCATTGCCGCGTTTTTGCCCACTGTATTGCACGTATATGTATTTACCGGACTCTTTATGATTCAAGGAGCTCATCGAAACAAGTCAAAAATCGGATATCTGAATGTGGTGCTTTTGATGGTATTGGGCCTGCTCATGTTGGTAATCCCTCCTTTATCAAACGACTATTTCAATGAAACCACAAGCGCATTTATGGTGGAGTCTCGTTTCAATAATTTGAGTAAACTCATCGCACAGATGATTCCTGAAGCTGGTAATTCTTACGGCCGAATTCAGTCTTTTCTGGCATTCATTTATTCTTACCACTATCTAAACTGGTTTTCAAAGACGGGCTTAATAAGATGGCATGAATCGAAAAAATGGAAATTGGTCATGTCGATTTTGGCCTGGATTGCTGCTATAGTCCTTTATCTCATCAATTTCAAATTGGGGCTAACAGTTCTTTTTAGCCTTAGTCTTCTTCACGTTTTCCTCGAATTCCCTCTGAATATAAAGTCAATAGGATATATTTTTGGTAATATTATCTTGAAAAAGCCACTCAGAAAATGACAAACGACGCCAAAGACGAACAGAACAGCAAACCTACATTCTGGAGAAAGTATGAGACCTATCTTCCTGAATTCGTCTATGGTGGGATCGACGGGAGCATCACCACTTTTGCCGTGGTCGCTGGAGCCACAGGTGCCAACCTCAGCGCTGACATTGTAATTATCCTAGGCCTGGCCAATTTGATAGCTGATGGATTTTCTATGTCTGTGGGCGGCTACCTCAGTGCCCAAAGCGAAATCGATTCCTTCGAAAAACACCTTCTTCAGGAGTACAAAGAAATTGACGAGGTTCCAGATTCTGAACGTGAGGAAGTGTTAGTGGCGTTTGAAGAAATGGGATTCAGAGGACAACAGTTGCAAGACGCTACGGAAACCATTTGCGCCGATAAAGATCGTTGGGCTCAATTTATGATGCACCACGAATTGCAGATGATAAAACCGTCTAAGTCCCCATTTGCTGTGGGCCTAGCAACTTTTACGTCCTTCGGAATTACAGGATCGATTCCTTTGATTCTGTATATTGTCGATTGGCTTAATCCGCTACATATTGATTTATTTTCGTGGGCAAGTATGCTCACATTTTTCACTTTTGCTTTTATTGGTTTCCTCAAAGGTAAAATCAACGAAACAGCTATAGGAAAGAGCATCATAGAAACCATTGGATTGGGTGTAGCAGCAGCTATTCTGGCCTATTTTGCAGGTGACATACTTGAGGCTTTATTGAATTGATTTTTAGCACAAGGCAAACGATCATGGCCGGTCATGCTGCAACTATTAGTTGTAGCTAAGTACTTAATAGACTTAACTTTTTATTCTTCTAAAATACCTTTATTCCTATCTTGCGTGCCCTATGCGCTACATCCTAAATCCAATTCAGGTATTTCTCATTATCATGTTCACCGGTATTTGCGGACTAACGGGAATTCTGCTCATTATGTTTACGCGTAAAGTTGACTGGGTACTCACAATTATCCCCGCAACTTGGCACCGCTTTGTTTTCACCCTCTGCCGGACAAAAGTTGAGATTTACGGAGAGGAAAACTTGGACAAAAGCGGGTTTTACGTCTATGCTGCCAACCATCAATCGTCTATGGATATAGCAGCTGTGGTGCGCGCAGTTCCAGTCCCCTTATATTTTATAGTTAAGAAGGAATTGAAGAAAGCACCTGTTCTCGGATGGTACATAACGATGACAGAAATGATCTTCATCGATAGGAAAAATCGTGAAAGTGCTATGCGTTCGATGCAAGAAGCCGCGCACTTAATAAAACGAGGGAAAAACGTAATTGCATTTCCTGAAGGAACAAGGTCTAAAAATGGCGAGCTTCTCGTTTTTCGTCGAGGATCTTTTATCATTGCCAAGGAAGGCAATATTGGAATTGTTCCGATTGCGATCATTGGCACTGATGAAGTAAATCCATCGGGAACGATGCAAATCCACAAAGGGACCGTGAAGGTCAAAATAGGAACACCAATCTTCCCATCAAATCATCCGTTAAAAAGCGCAGATGAGCTGGCCTCGTATACGCGTTCCAAAGTTGAAGCAATGCAAAAAGAACTTCGTCTGCATTAATCTCAGGGTGCCAAGTCTTCGCAAGAGAGGCCGAATTGAGATAGGAATATCAAAAGGTCTGAAGTATTGATGATTCCATCATAGTTCAGATCAGCTTGGCAAACGACGATACATTGTTGCAATTCTTCAGACCAAGCAGTTCCAGTGCCACAAATTGTTTCAAAATTGAAAAACTCGCAAGAGCCGTCGTCATTCTGAGCAAATGGATCATAATTATCAGCTTCGGGATCGGTGCAGCCAAATTCATTGCATGCATCAATAAAAAGAACCGTTGTTGACAGACTATCACATCCGCTCAAGGTCTGCACTTCGTCGATAAATACTCCTTGATCAAATTGCCAAGCACCTGCAATAAACATGCTGTCTCCATTGCAAATATTAATCAAGTTCAGGGTCTCATAAGGCTCTCGAACAACGACTGAATCAAAGATTGGAACACTCCATCCGCAGCAATCATCTTTCACTTCAAATTTCACGTAGTACTTACCAGGGTTAATCAAATTGACATCACCAGGGTTTTGATCGGCATAGATCTGAGTCAAGGCCCAAGACGAATTGTAAATATTCCACTTGTATTCTAAGCCTGTTTCAGATGTCCCCAGAGTCAGTTCTTCTTCACTACATAACGTATCTGGAAAAGCATCCATTGCTGGCAAGGCTCTTAGATCATTGATATAAATGAAGTTAGAAAGACTCTCTTGATCGCTAGCAATGTCTTTAGCTCCCACACCAGGAAAGGAGACAAAAGCTGTATTTGACGTGTTGTCAAAACTTGAACTTGTTGGCGATAAATCGTTTACAAAAGTTGCTTGCATAGCATTGAGGTCCCAAACGCCGAAATCTTTGAAAATCCCTACTTGAGAGTTTGTACAACCTCTATTGTAATTGGCTGTGAACTGAAAAGCCAAAGGCCAAGCAGTATCCAATTCCAAAACAGCTGTTCCATTAACATTCTGAGCAAAAGACTCTCCATTTGCACCAGCTCCGCCAGTTCCGCCAGCTCCGCCGAATCCGCCATTACCACCTGAACCGCCAGCTCCTCCATTATCAGCTCCAGAACCTCCAGAACCTCCGGAAGAACCAGAACCTCCGACACCTCCATTTCCTCCAGTACCTCCGGCTCCTGCATTTCCAGGATTGAAAAGGCAATCAATCAATTGTCCGCCAGCACCGTTGTCCCACAACAACAATCCTATAGAAGCGCCACCGCCGCTTCCGCCAGACCCACCTAGACCAGGATAGCCACCGCCACCGCCGCCGCCGCCGCCGCCGCCTTGATCATCTAAACAACAATCGGAACCGCCGCCACCGCCACCGCCGCCACCGCCAGATCCACCGATACCAGGACTGGCATTTTCGCCTGATTGAGGAATGAAAAAGCCGTTAAACAAAGATCCATTTGAGCCATTCATTCCGTTTGAACCTGAACTACCATTGGCCCCAGATGAGGCTGGGCCTCCTGTCCCTCCGTTGCTACATCCAAAGGCGCAGGTGGATCCGTCTCCATTGCCACCGCCACCTCCGGTGCCAGAAGCAGGGCCTGCTCCAAAAGCACCAGTCCCGCCATTTGTGTCACCATACCCTCCATTGCCACCTTGTCCGCCACCAAAAGCTCCTGAACCTCCTGAACCTCCTTGACCTAAAAAGTTGCAATCGTTGCAGCCTGCCTGTCCTTGAAGTCCTTGTGAACCATTTCCTCCGTTGCTTCCATTTGCACCAGAGTCACCATTTGCAGCTGATCCTGTGTTTACTTGAACACGTTCTAAAGAAAAGTTGGAACTCCCTTGAGCGTATAGGCCATATATAGAAGCTCCATTGCCATTGAAGACATCATTGCTTCCGTTCATCAATGTATTTATCGTCAGGTCCTTTATGACCACATTGGTTGTAAGTGAAAAATCAATTCCTATATGGTGCGCAGCGTTTTCAAATATTACAACTGCCGGATTAATATTTAGAATGGACGCTGCATTGCTGTTCTTCGTCCAACTTCCATCACCAATTGGTGAAAAACCACCTTCGAATGTCATCCCTGAAGTAAGAGCAATTGTAGAAGACGCATTGTAAACACCTTCCATTAAAAGAACACGATTTCGACTTGGGTCATTTGCGTTTATCGCCATAGATTCCAAAACACTCGTAGGAGTTGCTATTGTCCCGTCTAATCCCGAACCAGTCGGAGAAACATAGATCAAACCACAATTATCTTGAGAAGTGGAAGTAAAAGACAAAACAAAAAGGAACAGGGAGATAACGATCCCAAATTTCGCAGAGAAGGTGTTCATAATAGATAGAATTTGATTCAGGACCTCATTTAAGCTTGCATAGGCTTTTAAAAAAGTCTAATAGCCTCACACATAGCAATCGACGAAGTTTTCATTTCAATCGATCAAACCCAAATCTAATAAGATGCATTGGTATATTATCAGATTTATGGTAATTATTATTCAAATATCTCGCGTACTGATAATCAGCATAGGATAGCGTCCAAAATCCTCCGAACTTTACCAGTAAATAAATCCAACATGACCAAGCACTCGTATACACTCATCATTCTCGCATTGACGACGCTTACAATGTGCAGTCAGCATGTATCACACGAAAACAATCCAGCACAAGAGGTATTGCCCTCTGCAGAGTTCAATGAGCTCTGGTATGACGGCAATGCGGAAATTTCCGTTTATGAGCTTGAGCAAGCTAGGTATGGCGAAATTCACCCTGGTCAAGCAAGCATGATCTTCGTCACGGAGCCATTTAGCGCAGACAAGCAAGTAAAACTGGATAACCCACAAGCCACACCAGATGATAAGGTTGACGTATTAAAACTCAACTTCACAAGGAAATTCAATACAGGAATCTATCCGTACTCGCTCATGACCTCGGTTTTCAGCCCAGTCAAACAGACAATGGGCGTGCTGAAGGTATCTACTTCTTCCCAAGAATGGTGCGGTCATTCATATGTTCAAGTCAATAAGACAAATTCGGGTTTTGGTGTAGATCAGAAATCCTACTTCGAATCTGAAGGCGATATGGATTTCCAACTTCCAGAGTGCTATTTAGAGGATAACGTCTGGACTCAAATTCGTATCAACCCTGAGCATTTGCCTATAGGCGAGATAAGAATGGTGCCAGGAACACAATCAATAAGGTTCCGACATATCACTACACAACCTCTTGCAGCAAATGCTTCTTTAAACCAAGATGGATTGAATTCCGTTTACTCCGTAAAATACAGCGACCGGGAGCTGTCGATCGTTTTTGAGACTTCTTTTCCTCATGCCATTCTCACTTGGCAAGAAACTTATATAAGTGGTTGGGGCGCAAATGCGAAAGAGCTTTCAACTGCTGCCAAACTTATCTCTAGAGAGCGGCTGCCTTATTGGAATTTACTTCATGTTGCAGATAGCACTTACCGCCAAATGCTTCAGTTAAAGTAGTGATGGATTGGAAATGGCAATTGTTTTTGATGAGTCTCAAAATGTAGTTGATGGCGTTGAAAAGTATGTCCAGGACTACTCTACCGATCTTGTGGTCGCTTTAAAGCGCAAGCGAAACTTCATCCAAGACTTATTTGAAAAAAGCGTCACACGAGATCTTCCTTTTCATTTAAAAATCCCCATGCTCATTCTTCATGAATAAACCCGCAACTAAGTGTGACCAAATTCTGGTACCCACTAATTTTTCTGAATGTGCTCGAAGCGCTTCGGAATTCGCATGTGACATGGTCATTGGCGAAAATGCACAGTAGTTCTGAATCATGCCTTTGATGCAACACAATGCAGCAGCGCAAATCAACACAATCAAAAAGAAAGCCACGGCATCCCTTGAAGCACAGAAAGCTTTGTTGAAATCCTATGCGCCGAATATCAAGATAGAATGCGAAATATACGAGGGCTCATTTATAGCAATACCCGACAGTCACTTCGACAAGAACCACCAAGTTCTTCGTGTTAAGGAAGGTTTGAACGCGGAATTGAGTGTCTCCAAAGTTTTAGAGAAATTTCAGATCGAACGAAACCTCGCAGTACAATCTCCAGAATTTCATGAAATAACAGCTGCAAGAATTGAGGAAGGAATCATCAAATTTGTAAATTCTTACGACATGTATTTAGTCGCTCTGATCCTTAGAAAAACACATTAAGCGAAATAATTTTTAAGAACAGCATAACTAAGAAGCTCGCCGAAAAAGTAAAAAAGCCACTGTTAATCCTAAATTGAATTTGTGGCACGGTTTTTAGAGTTATACTTGAAAATCAAAGTCATGATGAAACAAATAACACAAATTGCAACAATTGGTTGTGCCATTATACTTCTGGCAGCCTGCTCCAGCTCCAATGATTTAGGTAGCAAAGTTAAGGATCCATTTTCGTCATCCAAGTATGATTCAGACAAGCGACACTTCCGTGCAGTGGGACAAGGAGCTAGCAAAGACGAAAACATTGCAAAAAACAAGGCCGATCTCCAGGCCAAGAAAGAACTCGCTCAACAAGTCCAAACAAGACTCAAAATAGTCACTGATCAATACTTATCCGAGACACAGGTGGATGAAGCATCTTCTATCAATGATAAATTTGAAAGTTTGACGCGTGAAGTAACCAACACTCAAATAGCCGACCTCAGAAAAATTGGTGAAGAGAAGTATTTCAATGGGGAGAAGTATACCGTCTTTATTGTCTATGAGATTCAAAAAAAGCAAATGCTTCGGTTTATGAAGAAGAAAGCTAAAACGGAAGCTGAAATCACAAAAAAGCAGCTCAAAGCAATAGAAGGCATTATTGACCAAGAATTGTTAGATTTAAACTAAGAAGGCACGCTCACGAGATTTATAACTTTGTAGTCGCCGCTTGTAGATCTAATATTTATTTTCAGATTTGTTTGACCTCATTCCCGCACAATTACTTTAATTTATAGCTATGTTCAATTTCAGAACAAAAATTACCGGTGCTCAGAAATTTTGGCGTGAATTCAGTGCTTGGGAATCGGCCAAGAATATGGCCCATGAACCTATCGATCGACTTGATTTTGAAATAAACACGATGTTATCGAAGCATTTCTCAGGAGTTTATGCTGTCTTAAAAATGGATACAAAGTCCAATTATGAGCTTATGTTCACCGTGAATGGAATGCCCAGACATGTGAAAAAAATTTTCGGAATCATAGAAGCTGCTCCTGAAATAAAACTTTGGCAGTGGCAGGCCTTTCGCCCCCGTGATCCTGGGCTTAAGCAGGTGGCATATAAAGGGGATATTTTAAAGCTATCCGATGCCTACTTCGAATATGCCAAAGACCGAGCGAAATTGGGGATCAAGGTATTTGTGCGGGGATATGGAAATGGAGGTATCGATGATGGTATTTGCTATTGTCTGATTGATCGATTCATTGGCGAGTTGGAAGTCTATGAAAAAATCAAATGGATTGATTTGCAGCCCTTGGACGAGAACCTTGTTTTACAGCACTTTCCTTTGAGCCACTTACCTAACATCATCAACGGTTACGACCTAGAAATCAACAATTAGAAATAGCTGCGATTGGCCGAATCTACTGCCTTTCAAAAAATAAGACCCCTTTATCTATTCCCCGAATCAATCGGGATACATATATTTGAACATGAGCTTAAAGTCAATCGTAGTGCGCTTCCTCGGTGATCCAAGAGAGAAACTTCTCAAGCGAATGCCGAAAAATGCCGTCTGCGCGGAAGTTGGTGTATGGAAAGGGGATTTCTCCCAAATGATTCTGGACCGCACAATTCCAAAAGAATTGCATTTAATTGATCCTTGGGCTTATCAGACAGACTTTGGTGAAAGGTTATTCGGGGGGCTTGTTGCTCAATCTCAGAAAGACATGGATGCTATATTCAGTGGTGTTCAATCCCGGTTCTCTTCATATCCCAATGTTCAATACCACCGAGCATATTCGAAAGAGGCTGTGTCAGAATTGCATGCCAATCAATTTGACTGGATCTATATTGATGGCAACCACTACTACGATTTTGTATTGGAAGATTTACAGCAGTATGCTCCCCTACTTAAGTCTGGCGGCCTCCTCACGGGAGATGATTACAAATGGACCTCTCCAGAGTTGAATGGTGACCTACCAGTTAAAAGGGCAGTTCAAGATTTCATTGCAAAAAATGATAATGCTCGACTTCTATCTACTTATGGTGGGCAGTTTATTATTGAAATACATAATACATGAAGCAGTTGTCAATAGCTCTTTTACAGCACTTTTATTATTCTCCGGCTTAAGTTTAGCAGGACAAAAAGAGCTTGCTCAGGCTAAAAATATTCGCGCCTCGTCACATGCGATCGCGAAGGAGGCGACGAACTCATTTTTGCCGTTCTAGAAAGCGGAGTCATTGCAATTCAACCATTGCGAGGGGTGAGTAAAATGTA
>JBLHIB010000061.1:0-20480 GCA_047615865.1 Gammaproteobacteria bacterium | reverse complement strand
TATGTAGTCAACGGATCCGTGTATTTTGACGTGAAGAAATTCAACGAAGAGCATGGATATGGAGAACTTTCGGGACGCAAGATTGAAGATCTTATTTCGAATACTAGAACTTTAGATGGCCAGGACGAAAAGAGAGATTCATTGGATTTTGCACTTTGGAAAAAAGCCAACGACCAACATTTGATGAAATGGCCATCTCCTTGGGGAACTGGATTTCCAGGATGGCATTTGGAATGCTCGGCCATGAGTACAAAATACTTGGGGCAGACTTTCGATATTCACGGCGGTGGAATGGATCTAAAATTCCCTCACCACGAATGTGAGATAGCTCAAAACATTGGAGCAACTGGAAAATCCCCTGTAAACTATTGGATTCATGGCAATATGCTTACCGTGAATGGGAAAAAAATGGCCAAGTCAGAAGGCAATGGCTTTACGCCAGAAGAGCTTATGACTGGTAATCACAAGTTATTGGAAAGAGGGTATAGTGCAATGACTGTGCGTTTTTTCATGCTCCAATGTCATTATGCCAGCACGCTGGACTTTTCGAATGAGGCATTGCAAGCAGCAGAAAAAGGATTTAAGAAATTGACGGAGGCCATGAAGACCATGAAGTCTTTGGAAGTTTCTGACTCGAGTGATTTTGATGCGAAGGCATTTGCCGACAAATGTCAGGCAGCGATGAATGACGACTTCAATACTCCAGTGACTATTTCAGTGCTCTTCGATGGCGTGCGAACGATTAATTCGGTGCGCGACGGAAGTATGAAAATCGACGCCGTAAATTTGGCCTTGCTTCAAGAGACCATTTCGACCTTCTTCTACTCTGTTTTAGGCTTCATGGATGAGGGCGAAGACGGAGATGCAGGTTTGGCTTCTGGACTGATGGAGATGTTAATTGACATGCGTCATCATGCTAAGACCAATAGAAATTTTGAACTTGCCGATCAGATTAGAGACGAATTGACAAAGCTCAACGTTCAATTGAAAGACTCAAAAGAAGGCTCAACTTGGTCGCATGAAGGTTAAAAACATTGCTTTTTTAGTACTAATCACTTCTCTTTTTGTTGCTTGTCAGCCAGAAAGTGATGTGGCCACCTCAACGCCAAAGCAGGCGAAGAAAGACGTCTTAGTTCCTACTTTCAGTTCGGATTCGGCTTATCAATTCATTCAGGATCAGGTGGATTTCGGTCCGCGTGTGCCGAATAGCGATGCGCAGGTAGCTTGTTCAAAGTACCTACAGCAAAAGCTGGAGTCATATGGCGCTGAGGTAATTATGCAAGAGGCGCAAGTCTATGCTTATGACAACAGTGCATTGCGCATGATCAACGTCATAGGTCAATTTCAACCAGAGAAGAAACGACGAATCATGCTTTACGCTCACTGGGACACACGTCCTTGGGCCGATAAAGATTCGGTTGCGGCGATGGTACACAAACCGATCGACGGAGCCAATGATGGAGGAAGTGGTGTAGGCGTGTTGTTAGAGATTGCGCGACACATTTCTAAATCTCAACCGGATCATGGAATCGACATCGTTTTCTTCGACACAGAGGATTATGGAACACCAGAATTTGCCGAGCAAGATGGCAACTACCTTTCCTGGTGTCTCGGTTCTCAATATTGGTCTGAAAACAAGCACAAGCCCAACTACAGAGCGAAGTTTGGAATTCTCTTGGACATGGTAGGAAGTAACACCGCCACATTCCCAAAGGAAGGTACCTCAATGCACTTTGCGCCGCATATTGTGGACAAGGTTTGGAGATCGGCCAAGAAGACTGGCAATGGCAACTACTTTACGGATGAGATCACAGGTCACACCATCGACGACCACAGGTTTGTCAATGAAATAGGCGGTATTCCATCCATGTGTATTGTTGAGTATCACACCAACTTCATTACAATGGGTCTTTCTAACTACGGCGCATTCCATCACACGCACAAAGACAACATGGACGTGATCGACAAGAAGACACTTCAAGCTGTTGGCGAAACCGTGATGCACACAATCTATACTGAATAGGGCTTTCGAGACCTTTTCAGTATTTGAACAGGTACTATTTTCAATCTACAAATGCGCTTTTTTCTACTTCTTCAGTTTTCAACTATGGAGTGTCTAAACTATTCGCATTCAATCCGAGCATAAGCCTGCAGAGCGAGTACATTAGATGAAAATGTATTTCTATTTCTATGGGTTTGAATATCAATTTACTTAGTGAGATTTGTGAAGTTGCCGGAGCACCAGGTTTTGAAGGTCGCATACGGAAAGTGGTAATGCGTGAAATCGAGCCCTTAGTGGACGAGATCAAGACAGATGCCATGGGCAATGTTTCCGCCATAATCAAAGGAAAAAGCGACAAAAAAGTCATGATTGGCGCACATATGGATGAGATAGGATTCATCGTAACTCACATCGACGACAACGGCTTTCTCAAGTTTCATACCCTCGGCGGATTTGATCCTAAAACATTGACAGCACAACGTGTAATCGTCCATGGTAAGAAGGACCTAATTGGTGTTATGGGTTCAAAGCCTATTCACATCATGAGTCCTGAAGACCGCAACAAGCCACCTAAGATTGGTGATTATTTCATCGACCTTGGCATGACCAAGGAAGAAGTTGAGAAGCACATTGAAATTGGCAATCCAGTAACTCGTGAGCGCGGATTGATCGAAATGGGCGACTGCGTGAATTGCAAGTCCATCGACAACCGAGTGAGTGTTTTCATCCTCATAGAAGCTCTTCGACGCATCAAGAATCCACCGTTTACCGTTTATGGGGTATTCACCGTTCAAGAGGAAGTTGGTATTCGCGGCGCGAACGTGAGTTCAATGGATATCCAGCCTGATTTTGGCATTGGCCTCGACACCACCATCGCATTTGACACTCCAGGAGCAGCTGCTCATGAAAAAGTGACTAGTTTGGGCAAGGGAGCCGGCATAAAAATTATGGATTCTGCGACGATTTGTGATACACGTATGGTTCAATTTATGAAAGATACCGCTCACGCAAATAACATTCCTTGGCAGCCTGAGATCCTGACTGCTGGCGGAACAGACACTGCGGGAATTCAACGTATGACTCCTGGTGGAAGCATCGCAGGCGCTATTTCGATTCCCACTCGCCATATCCACTCGGTAATTGAGATGGCTCACAAACAAGACATCCAAAACTGCATCGATTTATTGACCGCATGTTTGGAGAATATGGATCAGTACGATTGGAAATTGCAATGATCAGACCCTGTCCCACAGATGAACATCAAATTAATGACTAGACTTAACTATTCAATGCCACACTAACATTCTTTGATAATCAGGTTATCCCATATCGTTTGCCTCTTACTGTTAATCACACATGTGAACAGTTATGCTGTCGTGTCGATAGATCAATTCAAATCCGACGCGCACACCTTGCTTAGTTTGCGCGAGCCAGATCTGGTCATTGCGAAAGCTGATTCGCTTTTGTTGACCGATATTTCTGATCTAGATCGAGCAGAAGCCCTTTTCTTCAAAGGCAAGGCTATGCAGCAATTGCAGCAAGACATTCAGGCGATTTCAATTTACCGTTCAATAACCGCTTTGGGGCTTTCGTCGAAAACGGAAATCTTGGGCGACGTCTATTTTCAGCTAGGAGAAATCTATTACGACCAAGGAAGTTTCAAGCTAGCTCAGAAGAGCTATTTAGAAGCCCTCAAGTTATTTCGGATACATGAAAATGAGTCTCGAATTGGTGCCGTAGATTTAAAAGTAGGCATGATTTACTTGTCGCTTTTCGACTATGAACATGCCCTGCAATCGCTCGAAGGTGCTCGCGAGATATACGAAGCATCCGAAAGCAAGATAGAGCTCGCCGAGATTTATCTCATGATGGGCAAGATCTATTTCGACCAAGCTGATTTTAAATCTGCTGAGAGTCATTTGCTGAAAGCTGAATCATTCTATTCCGAATTGGGCTTTGACACATCGCAAAATGAGGTGATGGATCAATTGGTAGCTGTATACCAGACATTACACCGATACAGTGATGCCATAGGGCTCCTGGAAGGTGCGGTAGAACGCTGCAAAATCAAAAGGAATTACAAAGGAGCAATTGACTATCTGCAGCAGAAAGCTTGGTTCTACACAAAGCTTTCTGATTCGAAATCTGCCATACACCAACTTGAAATTGCAGTCGCCCTTGCCGAAGATCACCGGCAAAAAGACTTACCGGAAATCCAACTGAATATTGGTGAACTATATGGACAGAATGGACAATCAACAGAAGCTTTGTTTGCACTCACAGATGCGCGTGATTGGGCGAAGAAATTCGATGACTTTGCGCAGCAGAGAAATGCTGAAATAGCCTTAGCCGACTTTTTTCAAGAGGAAAACGACTGGGAAACTGCTTTTGGGCATCTTCAACAAGCCGATAGTTTGAACATCCTCATTGCCTCTAATCGCTATAGCCATTTGCAAGTTCAATTGAGCAGGCAGCGCATGGATGAAATGCAGATCATTGAAGAGCACTTCGATGAAGTCGCTGTGCTTAAAACGGAACAGAGTGAATTGGTCAAGAGACTCATGATTGGTGGAATTATTGCTCTCGTATTCCTTGTGTTCTTCTTGTACCGTGAGTTCATACAAAAACGCCAATTGAGCAAGATTTTAGAGTGGAAAGTATACCGCCGGACACGCGAGCTGCGTAAGTCGAACAAAGAGCTGAATACATATATCTACAAGTCATCTCACGACCTTAGAACACCTTTGACGAGTATTAAGAGTTTACTCCGTCTGCTGCACACGGAGGAACATACACCGACCACGCGCAAGTACTTGGGATTGATCGACAACTGCACCGATCAGATGGACGATATTTTGATCAGTCTGTCAAGAGCTGTTGACTATAAAAAAGTGGAGCCAACAGTAGAGAAGATCGATTTCAATAAAGTGAAATACGATCTTGAGCAAAAGATTTCAGCCGAGAGCAGAGACATTAAAATTACTTGGAATATAAATGAGAAAGCGCCTTTCTTCAGTGATTACAAATTGCTCAAAGTAATATTGCGTAAGACTATTGCGAATGCACTGACATACCGCCAAGGCGAATACGACGACTTTTGTGAAGTGACGATTACGACCGATCGCCAAGGAGCTATTTTGTCAATTGAGGACAACGGTCAGGGCATCAATGAAAAGATTCGAGAGAGCGTATTTGATATGTTTGTCAAAGGCACGCATAAATCCAAGGGAGCAGGTTTAGGACTGTATCTGGTAAAGATAGCCTTGGATAAAATCAAAGGAAAAGTAGTACTGGAAAGCACACTTGGAAAAGGATCCAAACTTACTTTCCAGTTACCAAATATGAATTAGATCGACTTGAACTGTTCTAGAAAACGCACATCGTTTTCAAAAAGCAGACGAATGTCATCGATTTGGTAGCGCAACATAGCGATACGTTCGATACCCATTCCAAAAGCAAATCCAGAATACTTCTTAGGATCAATATTGCTGGCTTCCAATACATTTGGATCAACCATTCCACATCCCAAGATCTCAAGCCATCCAGTACCCTTTGTTATCTTATAATCAGTCTCCGAATTCAAGCCCCAGTATACATCCATTTCAGCGCTAGGCTCTGTAAAAGGAAAGTATGATGGACGAAGTCTGATCTTAGATTTTCCAAAAAACTCCTTAGCAAAATACATAAGAGTTTGTTTGAGATCGGCAAAAGACACATCTTGATCGATGTATAATCCTTCAATTTGATGGAAGATACAATGACTACGAGCTGAAATCGCTTCATTTCTAAAAACACGACCGGGCATAACGATACGCAAAGGTGGCTCGCTATTGGCCATTGTTCTTACTTGAACTGAGGACGTATGCGTGCGCAATAGAATATCTGGATCTTTCTCAATGAAAAACGTATCCTGCATATCACGTGCTGGATGCTCAGGTGGAAAGTTCAAACCAGAAAACACATGCCAATCATCTTCTATTTCAGGGCCTTCTGCGACTTTAAAACCAATTTGAGCAAAGATGTCCAAGATCTCTCTTCGGACTACAGACACAGGGTGCTTAGAGCCTAGTTCATACCCCGAAGGACGTGTGTAGTCCTCAAAAGTTTTCTCAGAGCTACTTCCTGCCCCATCCAAACCTTCTTTCTGCTGGACGATGCTCAACTCAATTTGAGAGCGCAGTTGGTTTACCGCCTGCCCTACATCTCGCTTGAGTTCTTTAGGAACAGTTTTAAAATCTTCGAAAAGATCTTTTAACACCCCCTTCCTCCCCATCCAGTGTATTCGAAAGTTCTCCAGTTGTTCTAGAGAATCTGCTTTGAAAGAAGCGGTTTCTTCGAGGTATGACTTTATTTTATCTAACATTAGTCTAGAACCGTCACGGTCATTTTAATATCTTCAATTGGGCGATTTTGCGGATCAACTCCATTGGCAGCAATTTTATCGATCACCTCCATTCCCTCAATCACCTGTCCGAATACAGTATACTCACCATCTAAAGGAGCATATCCTCCAATAGTGCCGTAGATCTTTCTCTGAACATCAGTGAATTTGAACAGGTTCGTGCTATCACGACGAGCATTCTTTTGTCCCTCCATGCCAGCAAGCTGAGATTCAGGCCATGTTTTACCTTGTACAATGTAAAACTGGCTACCAGAAGAACGCTTTTCTGGATTAACTTGGTCTGGCTGACGAGCAGCTGCAAGAGCACCTTTTTGGTGAAAAAACTGATCGTGCATTTCGGCTTCAACGGTATATCCTGGTCCGCCTGAACCGAGACGTTTTCCCTGTTGTGCATCTCTAGACTCAGGATCACCACCTTGAACCATGAAATTGTTCATTACGCGGTGAAAAAGCAAGTCATTGTAGAATCCTTCATTGGCCAATTTGACGAAATTGTCTCTGTGTTGGGGTGTCTCATCGTACAAGATGGCGATCATATCACCAAAACTTGTGCTAATTTTCACTTTATAATCTTTCTTTTCGATAGCAATGGCTGCAGGTGTTTCATCGGCAGCCATAGTAGCCACTTCCTCTGAAACCTCCGCTACGACTGCCTTCGCATCCGCGTCTACTGCACTTTTTTCTTCACTACATCCTGAAGCGCTTCCAAGAATGGCAAAGGAAATGGCTCCTAATACAGGTAATAACAGTTTTCTCATCGGTCTATTTTTTATTATTTTGTTTCTTTGTAGCTCTAAGCTCAATTATAAGCTGCGAAATTAACAAAACACCATCAGGTATGAAAAGGAACGTAATAGTTGTGTTTATTTCTGCGATAGTCTTGATTACTGGAAGCCTTGTTTCTTGTAAGAAAGAGGTTGAAACAATTGCAACTGTAATTGTAAGAAATGACAATGGTGATGTTATACCGGGAGCCACTGTGCGCTTGTTTGGAAGTGGATCTGCTCAAGAGGACAATCCTGGTGAGATTCGATTTGACACCACAGGCATCACAAATGGAACTGGTAAAGTTTCTTTCAACTTTTCAGAGTTCTACAAGCAAGGCCAAGCAGGTTTTGTTGTATTGGACATCATTGCTGAAAAAGGCCTTTTGGCTGGAGAAGGCATTATTAAGATAGAAGAAGAGTCGACTACTGAAGAATCATTGGTGATCAACTAAAACTGAAGTCCAACTCTACTGAGGAATAGGATTTGCCTCAAAATATTTAATCAAAGCTCCTTTCACCAATAACTCTTGCTCTGCTGGCACCAAATGCGGTAGTTTGCTTGTCCGATCAAAATGGGGCCATCCATCTTCATCCAATCCAAGAAAAGTATAAAACCCTTCTGGCTCCAACAAGGTGCATAAAGCTACATGCATTAAAGATACTTTTTCATCTTTTTTGAATTTTCTGTTGCCGTGACCAAGTTCTTGGACACCTACTAAGAACAGCACAGACTGGAGATCCACTGGCTGACCAGCAAATCTTTCCACTTCCACTAACATGTTCTTCCACTTCTGTTCGAACTCAAAATCCATGCGGCAAAGCTAGTGACAAGAAGCAGGAGAAAAGCTTTGCACCAGACTAGCTTAAAACTCAAGTTTTCAACAATGGAGCTCACAAATGTTAATAACTTTGCGAAATGTCAGCTATCACCTACAAGACAATAAGTACCTTTCCATTTGTTACCTTAGAGAACTAGACCAACTTTGCTGTCCATACTATTCAGGAAAGAGAATGAAAGAAATTATAACGCTGATCGTTTTATCGTTGAGCCTTTGCGTTCAATCGCAAGTTATTGAGATACCACAGTATCTAGATGATTACATGAATCCAGTAATGGACCAAGCCGACGCGTCCTATTCCTGCGCATTGGACAAAACTGATGAAGCTGGAATTCATCTATCAGTTTTCTTTCTTGATGGAAACTTGCGCATGACCGGGATCTATACCAATGAGACTTTAGCAGTTGAACATGGCATGTTCACGTACTTTTACCACGGCGGGCTCAAAGAATCAGAAGGATATTTCAAGAACAGTTTTAAATCGGGTATGTGGAAACGATGGGATTGGGAAGGACAAATACGTCCTGATCGATTTTATCCTCTCGAAACACCTCATGACATAATCCGAAAAAACAGTGCTATAGCGGCTGTGTTCCCAGGAGGATACGAAGGCCTTGCGCAATACATTCACGACAACCTAGAATATCCCAATGACGCATTACGTCATAAGATCGAAGGCGAAGTAAGCATCGCATTTGTAATTGACTGCGGTGGAGTTGTTCGAAACGTTGAAATTATTGAAAGCAGCCACACCTACTTGGAGTCTGCTGCATTAAACTTGGTACATGGAATGCCGGTATGGACTCCTGCAAGCCGCGCCGGACAATCATTAGAATCTAAGTTCATCTTACCATTGTCGTTTCTTCTTTCAGAATTCGTTCCTGAAGCGCAATAAATAAATTTCGCATATATCTCTAATTTCGCCACCCTTCATTCAAGGTTCAACTTAAGAAGATTCTGACTAAGCCTAGTCCGATTAAAACGCACGTGTATGGAGCCGTGAGAACGATGGTTCGAATCCACTCCCCCTAACAAATGCACGTATACTTAATCAATGAAAGCACAAGGATTATAAACTTCTAACTGCACATCGTTCGTGGACACTATCCAACACTTTCCTCCAAAATCCCCACAACTACAAACTTGAATTGGCAGTCTGAATATTGATCCTCAACTTCGCCCTATAATTGCGGATTCATGGAGAAGGCATTGCTAAAATATTTTGGGTACTCACAATTCAGACCTCAACAAAAGGAAATAATTTCCGATGTACTGGAAGGAAAAGATGTGCTCGCATTGATGCCTACTGGTGGCGGAAAATCAATTTGCTATCAACTTCCTGCGCTCCTTTTACCAGGTTTGACTGTTGTTATATCTCCACTTATCGCTCTAATGAAAGACCAAGTGGAGTCGCTCAAACAAAATGGCATTGAAGCAGAATACCTCAACTCTACCCAAACAAGTAAGGAACAACAGACCATCGAAGCTGGAGTAAGAAGTGGAGTAGTGAAGATGTTGTATGTCGCTCCTGAGCGACTTTTTTCAGGTGCCCAGCCTCTTATGTACGATCTGGCCGACTTGAACATTAGTCTGTTTGCTGTTGACGAAGCCCATTGCATTTCGCACTGGGGTCACGACTTCAGACCTGAGTATTTGAAACTTTCCCAGTTAAAAACTGCCTTCCCTGATACGCCTTTGATCGCTTTGACCGCCACGGCCGATAAGCGAACGCGCGATGACATGGTGAAGAACCTTACTTTAAAAGATCCTGGCGTCTTTATATCAAGCTTTGACCGCGAGAACATCAGCTACTTCATCGAGCCAAAGCAGAAAAGCAAAGAACGGCTGCTTAAATTTCTAGAACAACACAGCGATGATTCTGGAATCATATACACCCTTGCACGAAAGACTACAGAGCAACTGGCCGAATGGTTGAATTCATACGGTTTTAATGCACTGCCTTACCACGCTGGTCTAGACCCTAAAAAAAGGGCTAAAAATCAGGAGCTTTTTATTCGAGATGAGGTTAAGATTGTTGTCGCAACAATTGCATTTGGGATGGGGATCGACAAGAGCAACGTGCGTTTCGTAGTCCATTGGAATATACCCAAGAACATAGAAGGATATTATCAAGAAACAGGAAGAGCTGGTCGTGATGGCATGCCCAGCGAAGCCTTGCTTTTCTTCAGTCGGGGAGATGCTCACATGCTACGTCAATTCATCAGCGACATGGATGACCAGGCTCAACAGGACATCCTGTATAAGAAGCTCGACCAAATGATTAATTTGTGCGAGACGCGCAATTGTCGGCGCAAGACCATCTTAAATTATTTCGACGAAGCACACGATGGCAATTGCGGCAGCTGCGACGTATGTCTGGAGAAAAATACCTTCTTCGATGGAACGATTATAGCTCAAAAAGCCCTGTCAGCAGTCATACGGCTCAAAGAAAGCTACGGAACAGGCTTCATTGTAGACTTTCTCCGTGGCTCAAAGTCGGAGAAAATCAAGTCTTATCACCGAGAGATTAAAACATACGGCGTAGGAGCAGATATCTCGAAGGACGACTGGTTCAAGCACATTCGAAACTTGCTCGACCAAGGGCTCTTGCAAACGGCTACAGGTAAATTCCCAATTTTAAAAATCACACAACCAGGTGCCGAAGTCTTGGCTGGAAAACGAAACGTTTCGTTGATTGCACTTGAAGATCGGACATCAAACAAAGTAGCGAAAGATGAGTCCACTGTTTCCTTATTCAATTATTTGAAAACAGTTAGAAAAGAACTAGCGACAAGCGCAAATGTTGCCGCCTACATGGTCCTTTCCGATAAAACGCTCGACGAGCTCGCTTCATATCGACCATTTGAAGTTGACCAGATCACTTCTATATCCGGTTTTGGCGAACTCAAAGCTGCCAAGTACGGAGCTACCTTCGTGAAAGCGATCCAGTCTTATTGTGAAAACAATGGACTCGAATCCAACATGAAAGCCAATGCTCGTCCAATCCGCAAGCCCAAGAAGAAAAAAGGTCCGAAAACAATAAGCCCGTCGGTAATAACCACCTTGGAGTATTTTGAGCAAGGCCTCGATTACCAGGGCATCTCTTTCAAGCGCGGACTTACTGAGGCCACCATCTTGAATCACATGTGCCAGTTGATTGAGCAGAATAAAATAAGTATAGACAAGGTCATCGAGCCGCAAACAATAGCCTCGATTCGTCCTGCCATCGACATAAAAAAAATCCAATCGCTTTCAGACATTCGAGAGCAACTGAACAACCGCTTTTCCTACGATGAAATTAAGTTAGTGCGCTCCAGCATTAGCTTTCTTCCCGAAGAATAAGCATCGGAAAAGTAGACAGCAAAGCCATTCCTTTGGTTGTGCTAATTGTAAATAGTTTATCAAAAAAGCCCCTATTATGTTGGACCATCGCCACCATGTCAATCTTTTGTTCGATTGCAAATCGATTTAGGTCCTCTGCTATATTGCTTCCCTTGATTCCATGAAACTCATGAGCCGTATTATCCAAAGCTCCCTTGAAATACTTTCGCCCGTTGTCTTCAATTTCGTCTATTTCAACGTGCACAACAATCAGTTTTGCACCAAATTGATCAATCATATCCAACAACGGCTTAAGAAATATTGGATTTACGCCCCTCAAATCAGCGGTGAGTATGATTCGCAGTGGAATCTTGACCTCAATATTCTCAGGTACAATAATGACTGGGAATTTCACTTTTTGTGTGATATGCCACGTATTGCTTCCTAGGAATTTGCTTTGGATATTATCGGCTCCTTTGGTACCCATAACGATCATGGATACATCTGTATTTCTTTCTTTCCGATGAGAGCAAGAAGCTACATCTCCTTCCTCAGAAAGCTATTCGATAGCTGCTTCATCACCAAAAAGCTTTTCAAATTGGTCCCGAGTTTCTTTTAAGCCGGCTAAAGATTCCTGTTTCAATATATCCTCGATCGAAACCAACATGCTTGCCCCCGCATGTGGAGTTTGGTAAGTATTTAAAACAACAAAGGAATCAGCTGAATCTTTGAATAGTTCGAAGGCGTATTAAGCCACTACATTAGCGTTCTCGGAAAAATCGGTGGGCACAAGGATCATCTTCATCTTTTTTCTTTTGCTCAAAGAACTAACACTTCTGTGCAAATGAAATTGAGCCAAAGCAACACAAAGGGTGAGATTGATCAGTATTTATAAAAAAACCGCGGCAAATTTCTTCGACGCGGTCAGTTGTTATTTGCAAGATGAACTTACAGGCTCTTTCGCAGGAAATGCATGAATTCTTTTTTCAACTCGAGCCATATCTTTCAAAAAATGCCCATTCTATCTTCCATGTCCCGTTCACTTTTTTATCGTTGGATTATCTTCTATTGAACGTCTCTCAGCAAAACTCAATGACTTGCATCAGTATGCTCATGAACTTGATCAGTCTATAAACTGACAAATATCAGTTTCCAATGATCGTGAGAAAAAATCAAACCTCCTTGAAGTCTTTAAATTTCTACCTTTGCGCGCTCAACTAATAGGTTGTTTTAGGATGAAGATTTCATACAATTGGCTACTTGATTATATCCCTACTAAAAAGTCACCGGAAGAAGTGAGTGAAATACTGACGAAGACTGGCTTAGAAGTAGAAGGAATTGCTAAAATTCAATCAGTCCCAGGAGGACTGGAAGGAATAGTAGTGGGTGAAGTCGTCGAAAAGGGTAAACACCCAGATGCAGATAGGCTTAGCGTGACCAAAGTTAATATTGGCCAGAACGAAGCCTTGGACATAGTGTGCGGCGCGCCAAATGTAGCTTTAGGACAAAAGGTATTGGTCGCTACTGTTGGAGCTAAATTGTATCCGTCAGAGGGAGATGCATTCACAATCAAGAAAGGAAAGATAAGAGGCCTTGTTTCAGAAGGCATGATATGCGCCGAAGACGAACTAGGCTTAGGCAAGGGTCACGATGGAATTATGGTGCTTAGTTCAGAAGCTATTCCAGGAACCCCTGCTGCCGATTTTCTCGGTTTGCAAGATGACTACTCCATCGAAATAGGCCTCACTCCAAATAGAACTGATGCCATGTGCCATTTGGGTGTTGCAAGAGATTTGGGCGCAGCCCTGAATACCATGCACGGAATTGAGCGCGAACCAATTAAGGTTAAGTTCCCCGAAATTTCAGAATTTATCCAAAATGACCAAGCTTGTCCAATCAAAGTGACCGTCAAGGATCCTGAACGCTGCATGCGTTATTGCGGTGTGCTCATTGAAGACTTGAAAGTCGAAGCTTCTCCAGAATGGTTGCAAGACAAACTTCGAGCAATTGGATTAAGTCCGATCAACAACCTGGTAGACATTACCAATTTTGTACTACACGAGTGGGGACAGCCTCTCCACGCATTTGATGCAGATCAAATTGAAGGCGGTGAAATTATTATTTCGACGTTGAAGGCAGAGACAAAATTTTCTACACTCGATGAAGTGGAGAGAACATTGGATGCGCAAGATCTTATGGTCTGCAACGGCCTCGCAAATCAAGCTGAAAATCACGACAAAGCGGGCATGTGCATTGCTGGGGTATTTGGTGGCATTCATTCTGGAGTGGAACCTGGTACAACACGCGTATTTTTGGAAAGCGCATATTTCAACCCAGTAAGCGTGCGCAAAACTGCCCGACGTCATGGTTTAAATACTGACTCTAGCTTTCGATTCGAGAGAGGTGTAGACCCTACAATTACGATCAAAGCATTGCAGCGAGCAGCGCTACTCATGTGCGAAATAGCTGGCGGAAAAGTAACCGGTGGAATTTTTGATTCCAATCCTCAACCTTTTGAGCGCGCTAAAATTGAAGTAAGCACAGATCGAATTTGTGGCCTTATAGGTCAGAAAATTGACACCCAACACATTAAGGATATTCTTATCGCTTTGGACTTCGAATTTTTGACGGAGCAAGGCGCCGACTGGGTAATTACAGCCCCTCAATACCGAGTGGATGTGACACGTGAGGCAGATGTTGTAGAAGAAATTCTTCGAATTTATGGCTACGACAACATAGAGCTGCCTACCAAGCTCAATGCTTCGCTATCATACTCTAAGGGTAAAGACAGAGATTCTATTCAAAACAAAATGTCTGACTTCCTTTCGGGTGCGGGCTGGAATGAGATTATGTCCAACTCACTCACAAAAAGTGAGTACGCCACTTGGATCAACGAAGATGGCATCCAAGATGAGTTTTCTGTTCGCATGTTGAACCCGCTAAGCTCTGACTTAAACGCGATGAGGCAATCCTTGTTGTTTCAAGGCTTGGAAGCCATTGCGCTTAATCAAAATCATCGCAATCCCAATTTGCGACTCTATGAATTTGGCAAGGCCTATTTTTCGAAAAAGGAAGGAGGATATCGCGAACATGCATTGTTGAGCCTTTTTGTCACGGGGATTGAGGACAAAGAAAACTGGAACCACAAACAGGACCTTGTGGATTTCACCAAAATAAAAGCGCCACTTGATGCAGCCATGGAAAAATTCGGCATGCGCGGAGAGCGAGATGAGATATTGGAAGGTAACGCCATATTCTCGCAGCGCTTACAACGAAAAATTAGAAATCAAGTATTGTGCACTTTTGGCTTGATCAACGAGTCTCTTTTGAAGCGATTTGACATCAAGAATCCAGTTTACTTCGCAGATGTGAATTGGGATCTGTTCATCGAAGCAGTCAGCACAAAACATCCCGTTTTCAATTCGCTTCCGAAGTTTCCAGAAATGCGCAGAGATTTATCTTTGTTGGTTGATTCGACAAAAACCTTTGATCAAATCAAGCTGATTTCTAGAAAGCAGGACAAAAAGATTCTTCGCGAAATTGGCTTATTCGATGTCTACGAAGGAAAAAACCTTCCCGAAGGCAAGGTGTCTTATGCTGTTAGTTTTGTTTTCCGCGACGACGAAAAAACACTGACAGACAGGCAGGTTGACAAAGTCATGAACCAAATACAAAATGCCTTGAGCAAAGAGCTAGGGGCTGAATTGAGATAAGCGACGTGAAATTTCGAGGCAGACGATTTTCTATTTCATACTTTATTCTGGAGCCACCGGTAAAATTTGGCCTTCGCGTTTTCTTTCGAAGATATAGCGCCACTGGAATGGAAAATATTCCGCCTGCTAATACGCCAACTATTATAATTGCCAATCATCAAAACGGCATGATGGATCCGTTTATGGCTTGTGCTTTTACTCCTCAGCAATTGCATTGGTTAACACGGGCCGACGTCTTCAAATCTCCTTTGGCTTACAAGTTTCTCACCAGCGTCAACATGCTCCCCATATACCGTGAGCGCGACAAGGTGGCTGATAAAGGCGACAAGAACGAAGCAATTTTTCAAGAGTGTTATGATCGCATTTCAAATGGGAATACTGTGTGTCTTTTTCCTGAAGGAAATCACAACCACGTAAAGCATTTGCGCATGCTAAAAAAGGGAGCCGCAAGACTTGCTTTTGGCACTATGGAAAGCAAAGGAAGAGACCTAGACGTCCAAATTATCCCTTTGGGTATTGAATACGGGGCTTTCAATCTATTTCGTAGTGACTTGCTTTTAAACTTTGGCAAGCCGATAAGTATGCAGAAGTATCTAGCTGCTTATGATAAAAATCCAGCCACAGCGATCAACGGTTCCGTCCAAGAAATGCACACTGTTTTGTCGGACATTATAATCGACATCAAATCCCCATCATTGGTCGATCTATGTGATAACTCCCGCTACATATCTACTACAGTGATGTTGGATAAGCAAGGTAAAAAAGCATCATTGCAAAATGAGTTTCTCGCATATCAAACAGTAGTTAAGAAATTGATAGGTCTCGAGCGTGACCATCAAGAAAAACTAGACTACCTCGATACATTGAGTCAGGAATTTCGTGCCGCATGCGATAAGCAAGGTTTGCGGATTGATGAACATGAAAGAGCAACGATTAAGCTAGGTCAACATGCACTGTTTGCGATGGCCTTGATTCTTTTATTTCCCATTGCTGTATTGGGAATTATTCTCAACGGAATCCCTGCATACCTAATTCATGAGTTCGTCAAAAACAAGGTGAATGATATCCATTTCAAGAGTTCGATCATGTTCTTTCTTGGGATTTTTACCATTCCCATTTTCTGGCTTTTTGAATATTTGATCTTTGCCCTGCTGCTGCAGAATTGGATTGTTGCCTTGCTTTTATTTCCATCGGCTCTTTTGACTGCAATCGGCGCTATTAATTTCTGGGAAACTTGGAAAATTCTCAAAGCAATGGCGTGGATTAAGAAAGGAATTAAAGGAAAAGATACATCAGCCCTGCGGGCAAATGAGACCCGAGATGAGATTTACACGGCTTTCTCAGAACTTATCAAACTATAGACAATGTATAAAAGCATCAATGGAATCCAGCACCTAGGCGTAGCTGTCACGGACATGGACTTATCGCTCAAATTCTACCGTAAAATTTTGGGTATGGATGTCGCCTTTTTTGATTCAGTGCAACCAGCACCATTGATGGACATATACACTCGCAACAGCACAATTACAAAACGTGCGAGCATGATTCTTAATCTGCAAGGCGGTTGCGCAATGGAAGTAATACGACCTACAAGTTTTGAGCCTGTCAAGGCTAATTTCGAAATTCAAATTGGTGATTTAGGAATATTCATGGGATCTGTCAAATGCAAATCCATTGAGAAGTCCCATGCTTATATCTCGGCAAACAGCAACTACTTTATATCTCCGATTGCGCCAGACCCGGCCAATAAATCGACTTTCACGATTCAGGATCCAGATGGTAACTGGTTCACTTTCCAAGAGGGCGAAGATTGGTACACCGATCTTGGTCTGCATTCAGGCGGCATCACTGGATGCATGATGGGAGTAGCAAATATTGAAGCGAGTCTTGCCTTGTATCGCGACCTCCTTGGCTTTGACACTATTGTATACGACGAAACAGGCGTATTCGAAGATCTAAAAAATCTCCCTGGAGGCGACAGAAAATCACGAAGGGTAAAACTCACACAGAAGTCAAAAACTTTAGGTGGTTTTGCCAAAGTAGCTGGCGCCACTACAATTGAGCTAATCCAGATATTGGAAGGACAGGTGAACACGATTTTCGCCGATCGGATATGGGCCGACACAGGTTTTGTGCATCTTGGATTTGATGTAAAGGGGATGACAGCCGTAGGTGCCGATTTAAAAGCAGCAGGATTTGGGTTTACCTGTGACAGCAATGAAGCCCTGAGTATGGGTAAGACACGAGTGCATTGTGTTTACATTGACGATCCAGACAAAACATGGCTGGAGCTCATTGAAGTTTATAAAATCCCTATTGTAGAAAAATGGGGTATTTTTCTCGATGTAGAGAAGCGTGATCCTCAGAAACCACTTCCAAACCTCATGCTTAAAGCTCTAAAATTCAGTCGCGTCAAATAAATACCCACTGATTACCAGCTCTTTACAGGTGTGTGTTAAATTGTGGCACGGCTCTTGCATTTCAAGTTTGAAATTAACTTAAAAATGGAGGGCCATATTATGAAAACTCAATTGCAATTTCGTAAACTCTTGAACAAGGTTCAGGATTTACTCTCTGTTCAGGGAATTGGATTGTTTCTAATCTTAGGTCTCTCACTGCTTAGTTATGCGGCAGACGCGAGAGGCTCTGAACTTCGTCTCTCAGCATGGGACGATCGTGATTTTGAAATCGAATTCGATCACCAGCACTTTTTTGCCGATCGGAACTTTAAAATAAACGATCTCAACTCTGGACAATTCCGTCTGAAAGTATATCGTCAAGGAGGGAATCCATACGGCGGAGGCGGCGGCCACTTGCAGGTGTTATTTGATGGTTACATTAATATAGATCACAACTCTCGTATCAAAGCAGCCATCACACGGAATCGAACTGTGCGCATCATCGACGTCCAGCGATTATCAAGGGGAAGATCCTACACTGCTTGTTCTTCTTCGGGATACGGAAACCAAAACAATGGCCATAATAATGGTTTCAATAATGGCAACAACAATGGAGGATATGGAACTCTGGGCTATGGTTACGACAACCAATGTTTAAGTCAAGGAGAATTCAATCGTATCCTTAGAGCAATAGACAATGCTTGTTTCGATAGTGACATGCTAAACGTAGCCAAACAAGCTACTAGAAATCAGCACATGACGAGTGACCAAGTGAGGATCATTGTAAAGAAGTTCTCATTCGAATCGAGTCGATTGAACTACGCAAAATTTGGATTTTCACGTGTAGTGGACCCGAACAATTATTACTTAGTAAATGAGTCCTTCTGCTTCAGCAGCAGTATTCGTGAACTAGATGACTGGTTGTGCCAGTTTCAATAGAGTTAAAAAAGGCAATCCTCGGGTTGTCTTTTTTTTATCGTTGAGCCTGCTTGCGTAAAATTCTAAAAAACACCTTAGGCATCAGCTTACTGAGTGCCACAGCCACCCTACCTTTAGTCCCAATAACAATCTCATGTTTTCCTGATTTAGCAGCCCGAATAATTTGTCGTGCACATTCCTCGGCCGACATTCCCTCTTTCTGGCGCGGATCCAACTCACCAGTTGATTTACCATACCGGTCGAGGGCATTTTGAGAAATGGCGGTTTGAACAAACGATGGACACGCAATCAATACATGAACGTTATTGTCAGCGAGTTCCAAACGCAAAGAATCATAAAAGCCGTGAATCGCGTGCTTAGACGCAGCATATGCCGAACGCAGGAAGAACCCAAATTTGCCTGCAAGGCTGCTAACTACAATAATTGAAGCGTGTTCACTTTCCAAAAGAACGGGCAAAATTGCTTTCGTCAAGGCAATATTTCCAAAGTAATTGACCTCCATAATTTTTCGATCAATATCCATGTCTGTTTCTGCAACTAGACTGCGCTGACTCACACCGGCGTTGTTGATTAGAACATCAACTCCTCCGAAGCAAGACTTCGCTTTCAATGCCACTGCATTGAAATCCGACTCTGTCTCAAGATCCAAGGGAATAATATGCACAGAATTTGGAGAAGGGAGCTGTTCACGTATGCTAGCCAGAGCCTCCTGGTTTCTTCCGGACAGGATTAATTGACAATTATTCCTGCCATATTCATAAGCTAGTGCCTTGCCAATACCAGATGAGGCGCCTGTAATCCAAACTGTTAGACTTCGTTCTTTCACGTCGTCAAAAATAGACAATCGACTCGGTATGTTTTGATCAAATGACTACCTTTAATGAGTAAAAGAGAATGAATCTATTAAGACATGGATAACCTTGTCTTAACATGGTCTTGCTAAATTTGCAGTCTTAGGAACATGAAGGAAATATGAGTGGAAAGAAGGTATTGCTAGTGGACGATGAACAGGACATCCTCGATCTCATTGGGTATAATCTGAAGAAGGAAGGTTTCGAAGTGTATACCGCTCTTAACGGGCGCCAAGCCATCGAAATTGCCGAAAAAATTCGGCCTGATTTAATTATTCTTGACGTGATGATGCCTGAAATGGATGGTATGGAAACATGTGTTCAGCTTCGAGAGCATGCTAGCCTGTCCAAAACCCTTATTGCTTTTTTGACCGCTCGTGGAGAGGACTACAGTCAAATTGCTGGCTTTGATGCTGGCGCCGATGACTACATCACAAAGCCCATCAAACCGCGTGTTTTAGTAAGTCGAGTCAAAGCACTTCTGCGACGCCTTGAATCTCAGCACCAAGCTTTGCCAGGTGCTGATACCCGCGGAATCGTGATAGATAAAGATCGATATATAGTCTTGCAAGATGGAAACGAGCTTAACCTACCAAAGAAGGAGTTTGAGCTGCTAGCCCTGCTTTTGGCACAACCTGGGCGTGTTTACACGAGGGAGGTAATTCTATCAAGTGTATGGGGCAATGACGTGATCGTAGGCGATCGCACTATAGACGTTCACATTCGAAAACTGAGAGAGAAGTTGGGCGACCAGCATTTCAAAACAGTCAAAGGAGTTGGTTATAAATTCGAACCCTGATGGCATCTAGTACACCGCGAAACTTAGCCCTTAACACATCTTTTGTGATTGCACTTGTGGTGGGAATCTCTTCGGCGGCAATGGAGTATTTCTTTCACGAAAAACTCACAATTGCGCCGGCTGTGGCTTTTACATCAACCTTGATCCTTTGCTATTATTTTATCAGTTGGTCGGTCGAAAAATTCATCAACGAAAAGGTAAAGATCATATACAAGGTAATCCACAACACTAAGAATTCTAAGGAGCAGAGGTCGAACATCAATATGAATGAAGACGTTCTGGAAAAAGTCAATACTGAGGTAGTTGATTGGGCCAATAACAAAGTTGAAGAAATTAAACTTCTGCGACAGACTGATCATTATCGTCGTGAATTTGTAGGTAATGTATCCCATGAATTAAAAACTCCCACATTTAACATTCAAGGTTACTTGCTCACATTGCTTGATGG
>JBLHIB010000060.1:0-20486 GCA_047615865.1 Gammaproteobacteria bacterium | reverse complement strand
GTGCCATTGGAGACGGATCCTACATTCCTTACGGTCAAAAATCAGAAAGCTTTGAATTGCGCAGTATAGCGAGTGGAACAAATGTTCATTTCAGTGCAAATATCGATAACGACAAGTATGAGGTCCAAACGCAGCTGACAGGACAATACAACATGGCCAATTTTGCCTCTGCCATAGCCGTAGGACTTCATTTTGGGGTTCCCAGTAAAGACATTTGCGCAGCTATAGCTGACTACACTCCAGACAACCAACGCTCTCAAATAACTAAAACATCAAGGAACACCTTGATTTTAGATGCCTACAATGCAAATCCCACAAGCATGAAAGAAGCTCTGAAGAACCTCTATGCAGTAAATAAAGAGGACGGCTTTTTCATATTAGGAGATATGTTTGAAATGGGAGTTAGATCGGCCGAACTTCATCAAGAAATCGTCGATTTAGCTTCACAATTGGGATTAAGTGGAATCGTCGTCGGCAAGGCATTCGCGGAATCGCGAACCAATTTCTTAGCCTATGAGTCTAAAGAAGGCTTGACAGACTATCTTAAAAAGAACAGCCTTCAAGGCAAAACGGTCCTCATCAAAGGATCTCGAGGAATGAAACTCGAGGAAATAGTTGATCTTCTTTAACAGCTTAGCAATACCTTCTATCTTTGCACAAATTTTTTAAGCATGAAATTGATAGATGAACTCAAATGGCGTGGTCTCTTGCAAGACACTGTGCCAGGAATCGAAGACCTACTAGAAAAGGAATTGGTTACTGGTTATGTAGGCTTTGACCCAACTGCTGATTCTCTCCATATAGGGAACTTGGTTCCGATCACCATGCTTCTTCATTTGCAGCTTGCTGGCCACAAGCCATTGGCGCTGGTGGGCGGTGCAACTGGCATGGTAGGTGATCCTTCTGGAAAAGATGAAGAGCGCAAACTTTTGGACGCAGAGACTTTGGCTCACAATCTAGCTTGTCAGACTGAGCAGCTCAAGAAATTCTTGGATTTTGATTGTGGTGAGAACTCGGCAGAAGTGGTAAACAACTACGACTGGTTCAAGGATATTTCATTTTTAGATTTCATTCGAGACGTAGGAAAGCACATTACCATCAATTACATGATGTCCAAGGACTCGGTTAAGAACAGACTCGAAACGGGCATGTCCTTTACTGAATTCTCATACCAATTGATTCAAGGATATGATTATTACCATCTCTGGAAACACAATGGTTGTAAGCTTCAAATGGGCGGATCGGACCAGTGGGGTAATATTACCACAGGAACAGAATTAATCCGTCGGAAAGGGCAAGGAGAAGCGTATGCTATTACAGCGCCTCTTCTTATGCGATCAGACGGCAAGAAATTCGGCAAATCAGAAAGCGGAAATGTATGGCTTGATCGCAACAAGACATCTCCGTACGAATTCTACCAATACTGGATTCGGGTGCCAGATGAAGATGCCTCAAAGATGATTCGCATATTCACCTTGTTGAAAGAAGGTGAAATTGAAGCACTAGAGAAGGAACATCTTGTTAATCCATCAAATAAGATTCTCCAGCAAGAACTTGCCAAGCAAATCACAACGCGAGTGCATTCTGAAGCTGATTACAAATTGGCGATTGCTACATCGAAAATTCTGTTTGGCAAACCAAGCAAAGCGGATCTACTGGATCTTTCTCAGGAAGATTTCTTATCGATTTTCACAGGAGTTGCCCAGGCTACTTTGTCGGCCGACGAACTTACTGAAGGATTGAGTATAATGGATGCCTTGAGCGCGAAGACTGGTTTTTTAGCTTCAAATAGCGAGGCAAGACGTGCGTTGATTGACAATTGTGTATGTCTCAATACCGAGAAAGTTAACAATGGCTACATCATCAACAAAGAAGATTTGTTGCATGATAAGTATCTCTTGGTTCAAAAAGGCAAAAAGAACCACTACATAATTGAGGTAAAATCGTAGCGTCTAGTTGAAAATATTACAAAAAGAAAAAGCGAGGATCAAGTCCTCGCTTTTTCATGTTTAGGAAATCATAAAACGATGGTTGACCTGACTTGTAGTTTGACGTCATGCCAGATCACCCATGATTTTTTGGAGTCTTGCCTGCTACGCCAAGCCTCCGTCTAATAGACGTAGAAGTAGGTGCCTTGGTTGCCTCCAATCCATCGATAAAAACTCAATATTAACAGTTCTTAGTACCATTTTGCTCGATCAAGCAAAAAGAAGGTTGCACCCACGCACATCGGCGGAATCAAATCGACCTAGAATTTCAAAGGAATCGTCCTCATATTTCCTTCCTAGATCTGAAGTTTCTATGAAAGCGCAAGAATCAATATTTGCTAGATCGATCACATTCACGCCTCCAGTTTTCCCGCATTTTACCCAGCTTCTTGGATCACGAACATCTCGAATCTCAACTCTCATCCAAGGCGGACAATTAAAGCGCCCATTGCCTTTTGAATACGCCTGAGACAATAGTTCGGTCATTCCATACTCGCTATGAATTAGTGGCACCCCTAAAGTCTCTGAAAGACTTTTATGTAATTCAGATCTAATTATTTCTTTTCGTCGGCCTTTCATTCCGCCGGTTTCCATAACCACCTCCGGCCCTTTCTCCAAGGAAAATTGTTCTCCAAAATCTAGCAAAGCAAAAGACACTCCGATCAGAATGGTAGGAATGTTATCAATTCTATTTTGAATAATCTGGTCCTTTAACAGATCGAAATTGCTCAAATAAAAGCCGCTACGATGCTTTCCTGAGAGCTCCATGAGTGCATTAACCATATGGACCAAAGAAGAATCTCCATTCTCAAGGTACGACGGCAACAACGCCAGGAAACTGTATTGGTTAGGATCTCCATAAACCATTTTGAAGCCTTCCACAAGGCTCCAATTGTACAAAGCAGTATCAGCTACATGATGCTCAGCACGCGTTTGACCAGAAGTACCGCTGCTTTTGAAGATCAACTCGGGAGTTTGAGAGGAACTCATAATAACCTGGCTCTTGAAGAAACTGATCGGTAGAAATGGAATGTCAGCAGGATTGTTGATTGTATGCGGTGCAATATTCAGCGCATCTAAGAAGTTCTTATAGATGGGAAGGAATTCCGCTTGATATCGAAAGATGTCGAGACTCAAAACATCAAATTCTTCAGGACTAAGCGTGTTGGTTAGTCGGCCTTTAAGCTCGGATCTTTGCTGCTGTTGATTTGTTGAATTAGTCACGGGGTCAAAGTAAATAATTTCTAGCTTTGTAAGTATGCGAAAGGTGATTGGATTATTGATGATTTGTGCAGTTTTTAGTGCCTGCTTGCCAAAGGCTGAATATCCGCCTGAGCCAGAAATTAAATTCGTATCCTTTTTAGAGAGTTCGGACAACACTGCTGAGTTGACAATTTCCTTTATTGACGGAGATGGAGACATTGGCCTTGAGCAGAGCGATACTACTGGAGTTTTCTGCAGCGACTCGTGCGAGTTTCATTGGAATCTGTTTTGTGAGTATTATGAGTTACAAGACGGCGAATGGGTTCATTTGTTCATCGATTGGACCGACCAAACTGCCATTCCATTTTACTACCGTGTTCCAAACGTCACGCCCACAGGTCAAAACCCTGCTTTGGTAGGTGAAATAGCTTTGGATTTGAACGACTATTATCTTTTCTCTGATTACGACACTGCCCGATTTGAGGTAAAATTGGTCGACAGAGCTTTGAACCAGAGTAATATCGTGGTCACGAAGACCTTCGTCAAGCCTGGATAAGATTCCACAATTACCAATTGAATGGAAGAAGCGGTGCTTGGGGATTAAATACTAGAATACACAACAATAGTCTATCGCTTGATTCTAAAAAACCAGGCCGTCATGCTGCCGATTAGGGGCATTTGCGCTTGTCGCTATTATTAATGAGCCATAGCCAAAGAAGCCTCCCCATCTCTTGAAGCAGTTCATTCTACAGGTTCTTTTCTCTCCATTACTCCGTATTCCAAACAACAAAAAAGCCCCAATAGCGATACCATTGGGGCTTTAATTTAGGCTAGTTAAATTCTAGCGAAGTCTTTTAGAATGCAAATTCCGTCTGAAAACGAATGACAACCTCATCATAAGAGTTCTCCTCTTGGATCAAGCTTACATCGGTCTGGAACTTTAAATTGTGTCCGACAATATAACGAGATACCGCCAAAGTATATTCATTGAAATTGTCAATCTGAGTTAGGGCTTGAGGAGTTATCTGGGTGAATCGTCCGGCTACTTCCCAATTGCAATTGAACAAATATCCTATCTGTGCATTGATTGCTGAGCCCGTGTAATAGGTTTCATCTACCGACAAAACATGGCCTTTTGGATCCCATGTTCCAGCTACGACCGGCAAACCATCAGTTGTTCGTCGTTGAACGTATTCAACCATCATTGAGAGTCCTTTGTATTTGAATACAAAATCGGCGAAGATTGTCTCAATATCTCTTGGTGCTGTAGAAATGTAATCCCCTTTCTGACCTCTAGATCTAAGTGCATTTACATTGTATGAATATGCACCTGCCAGCATTATTCTAGGAGATGATTCTCGTTTCTGATCGCTACCAACATACTCACCTTTTCCAGCAAATTTTCCGAAAGGAAAAACCTCAACACGTCCGCTGTAGTCATTTCCCGCAGACCAACCAGTTTGGTTCAAACCTTCTCCTTGCGAAACGGCAAATGCCTCACGAACCAAGAAAGCATCACCTATTTTAAATTTGTGGCGCAATTGAAGGCCTGCATCTCTATCTAGAGTGAATCTAGAATTCAAGCTCGATCGGTCAACAAATTGCAGATTTTGAGAAGAGATTATACGCTCCACGTTACCCGGCAACTTTGTCTGTCCAAACCACACTTCCCAATTTCCTGTAAAGTTCCACTTAACCACCGCGTCAAGAACCTGTCCATTGACCAAGTCATATTCGAACTTATATTTGATTTTAGGCGAAAAAGCGAAACCATGTCCTTTAATACGCGCACGTCTTACCACCGCCTTTTCCATGTATTGATCACCGGTAAAAGCAGTATCATCGGTCATTACATACACGCCATCATATCGAGTTTGAATACGTGTAGACACTTTGGCAGACCACGAAGTATCTTGAGATGTAATATTGATGAGTCCTTTTCCAAAAGGATTGGTTGTAAAATCCTGAGCAGATGTGCTAGCGAAGAGAAAGAACGCAGCGCCTGCAAGAAGTAGATTTTTAACTGTTTGCATGATTGGAATAATTAAGCGGCAAAAGACCGATTTTTCTTTCAAGGTTAAACTTCCACAACATTGATTTAACATATACTTTACATATAGAACAATTAGAAAATGTCTCAAACCCCTAATAAAACAAGCTATTTTCACGAGGAGATCACATCGGCTGATGACATTATCTCACCTATGTTAAGCTTACGTTAACAATGATCCTCAGCCATAAATAACCCTTTGAGCTATCTAGCTTTGCAGTACAATATAAGATCATGAACAAACACGCTTTAACTCTTTTCTCATTTCTGCTTTACGCAGTAATTGGCTTTGCGCAACCCGCAGATTCATTGAGTATTCAAGACTTCTTGGAGGATCAAATTCAGGAAGCTCTGAACGTTGTTGAGCCCGTCGAATTGGATGGTGAAATATTTCAAAACTTCACTTCCAAAGGTACAGAGGGTGGAGCAAAACTCACGTGGAATATTAACTACGACGTGCTTCCTCTGCTTAAGGGCAAGGAATTGGTCATCAGGTATAATACTTCTGTAGGAGCAAAACGTAGTAAGGAGAATTATGAAGACAGCGAATGGAAATTAAGTGATCCGTTGCCACTTACAACTACATCGTTCACTTTGAAAGGTTTGGCCGAACATGAGAAGTATGAGGCATTTATAGGTCTAGCTAAATCTGGTAAAGTAATAAATGTTGCTTCAGACAAGGAGCAGATGATTTGGTCAAGTAAGACCAAATTCAAAACAGAACGAAGCTGGGGAATAGCAAAGCTTCTGATTCTAATTGGTTCGCTTGGATTATTCATCTTCGGAATGAAAATAATGAGTGACGGTCTGCAACGGGTTTCTGGCGAGCGCTTGAAAAAGATGTTAGGCTCGATTACTTCCAACCGTGTGAAAGGAGTAATTACAGGATTCAGTACTACTGCAATCGTTCAGTCTTCGTCCGTTACCACTGTTATCACGGTAAGTCTTGTTAATGCAGGTTTGCTTACTCTTCGCCAGTCGGCAGGAGTCATGATGGGAGCCAATATTGGAACGACAATTACGGCTTGGCTGGTACTCTATCTAGGTTTCAAAGTAAATATTTCGAGTTACGCCTTGATCATGATTGCATTTGGAGCGCCAATGCTTTTTATGAACTTCAAAAAGTCTAAAGACTTGGCCAATGCAATTATTGGTTTTGCGATTCTATTTATTGGTCTACAGTTTTTGAAAGATTCTGTCCCGAACTTAGGTCGAGATTCTGCGTTGGTTCAGTTCTTCATCAACTACAAGGACATTCCGGTTATTAGTAATGTGATGTTTGTTGCCCTTGGTGCTTTGGTTACTATCGTGATCCAATCATCTTCTGCGGCCATGGCATTGACTTTAACCATGGTTTCGAAGGGGATTATTCCATTCGAGGTAGCTTGTGCTATGGTACTTGGAGAAAACATTGGTACTACGATTACGGCTGAGTTGGCTTCCATGGTAGGAAATGTTCATGCCAAGCGATCAGCACGTATACACTCGATGTTCAATATTGTAGGTGTGACATGGATGCTCATCGTAATGGTTCCGTTCCTTTCTTTATTGGGATGGATAGTTGGTCAGATCCACGGTGTTGAGTTTGATTCACAAAACACAGAAATGGCGAATGAAGGAATCGCATGGTTCCACACCACATTCAACCTTGCCAACGTGGTGCTTTTGATCTGGTTCGTCCCATTGCTGGTGCGACTTGCTGAGCGCACGGTAAAATCAAGGGGAGAATCCGACGAGGAGTTCAAATTGGACTACATCAATGCAGGTGGATCCGTTGACTTTCCGGAAGTCGCCGTCATGGAGGCAACTAAGGAAGTAGCCAAGTTTGGTGGAATAGCTTCTCGTATGCCGAAATTTGTTCACACTTTATTGAACGATTCTGATCAGAAAGTGCGGAACAAAATGTTCACTAAGATTCACAAGTACGAGGACATAACAGACCGCGTAGAAATCGAAGTTGCTCAATTTTTGGACGAGGTTTCAAGAAGTCAACTTAGTCCAGAAACATCAAGCCAGATTCGATCACTGTTAAGTATCACCAATGACTTGGAGAGAATTGGCGACATTTTCTACCAAATGTCCAAGACGATCGAACAAAAAGACGCAAGTAACTACTACTTTATGCCAGAGCAACGTGAGAACATCAATTCGATGTTGGATTTGATAGGAAAGGCATTTGATGAAATGAATCACAACCTAAATTCGGAGTACGGACATATTAGTTTGGAAAAGGCGCGCTCATATGAGACTCAGATCAATCAGCTGAGAAATACATTGAGAAGAGCGCACATTTCGAATGTAGAGAAAGGTGAATACAACATCCACGCAGGCATGTTGTACAATGACTTGTTCTCTCTTTGTGAGAAGGCTGGTGATCACATCATCAATGTTTCCGAAGCTGTAGCGGGAGAGATTTAATCGCAATTAATGCAAATAAAATGGCCAGTTGAATTAAATCAGCTGGCCATTTTTATTTAGTGATAATCTTACGATTTTCATTCACCTTCAGGAAGCATCCTAAAGGACATTCGGTGGTATGGTGTGATCCCGAAATCGCGAATTGCTTGTCTGTGTTTCTTCGTGGGATAGCCTTTGTTACTAAGCCAATCGTATTCAGGATGCTCAAGGGCCAATTTCACCATCAATTCATCTCTATAGGTTTTGGCCAGCACAGAAGCTGCAGCGATTGATCGAAAGCGGCCATCACCTTTGATCATGCAATCGTAGGGGATATCTTTGTAGGGATTGAATCTATTGCCGTCAATAAGTAGAGCTTCAGGAATTGTATTCAGCTGATCAATGGCTCTATGCATGGCAAGAAAAGAGGCATTGAGAATATTGATCACGTCAATTTCCTCGTTCCAAACAACTCCAACTCCCCAGGCCACAGCTTTTGACTCAATTAACGGACGAAGAAAATCACGCTTGCGTTCTGATATTTTTTTTGAATCATTTAGATCCTTGTGCGTAAAACGCTTGGGTAAGATCACTGCTGCGGCGACCACTGGACCAGCCAAGCAACCTCTTCCTGCTTCGTCACAGCCTGCTTCAATTCGATTTTTTATGTGATACGGTAGCAACATAGAATTGAAGGATTAGTCTTTGGACTCCATCATCTTGCTAAAACTATTCCAGAGCAATTTACCCGACTTCTCCCAAGAAAACATCTCCAATCGTTCCCTACCATTGGCTATAAGACGTTTGCGCAACGCGCTATCTTCAGAAACATTTTTCATGGCCCAAGCAATGGCATCAACCGAGAAAGGATCTACAAGAATGGCAGCATTTCCAGCAACTTCTGGCATCGAAGTTCGGTTTGAGGTAATCACAGGGACATCGCACTTAAAGCCCTCCAGAATCGGAATACCGAAGCCTTCAAAATAAGGAACATAAGTGAGCGCTTCGGCGGCACCAAGAGTTGGCACTAATTCTTCACTAGATAGATGGCCGGTGAAAATGACGTCTGCTTTAAATTCCAAAGCTTCAAAAGCCTTTTCCATATCAACATCCCACCAAAGTTTCTCACCAACAATGACAAGTTTGGTGGTGGACTTTGTATTCAATCGGAATTGATTGAAAGCTTGAAATAGGCGATGGATATTCTTTCTAGGATGGAGCATACCGATGAACACAAAATATGGGTCGCCGCCGGAAAGTTGTTTGCGTTTATCGCTTATCTCTTGCTTGCTCATAGGCTTGAAGCAATCATTTACTCCATTGTAAACCACATCGATTTTATCTTCTGGCATTCCATACTGTGCAACAATATCTTGCTTACTAAATTCTGACACTGTGGCTATTCTTTTGGCCTTCGCACAAAATTTTGGGAAGAATTTTCTATAGTATTTAGAATGTGAGGCGGCCAAATCCTTTGGATAATGCTCAAAATTCAAATCATGAACAACGGTCAGGATAGGCACATCTAAACCAAGGGGCAACATACCTTCTGGAGAAATAAACGCATCTAATTTGAGGCTTTTCGCTTTACGCTTAACCATAAAATCCATCCAGATACGAAACAGAATGGGATGGCGTGCTTTAGGGCTTAAGACGATTGGATGAACATTCGGGGCAAAAACGAACTGTTCGTGAGCGGGTCTATCGAAGAAAAAGAAGAACTCATGCTCGGGATTATTATCGACAATCCACTTCAAGGTTTGACAGGTGAACCAACCGATACCGGTGAGCTTACCTTCTAATAGTAGCCGTGTATTTACTCCAATTCTCACTATAAGATCAAAGGCACAAATTTAGAAGTTTCAATCCGCGATAAAAAACCTTAGAGCAAGGTAAATGGATTGCCGGTGGATATTGAGCTTCAAGCGCTTGGAAAGAACTATCTTGCGACACAGTTTCTTAAGGGATGAAACAGAAGTTTATCTCCAACCTCATATTGCTGCTTGCGCTGAATTTACTGATCAAACCGGTCCACATACTGGGAATTGAGGCAGAAGTTCAGAATCGTGTTGGGCCCGAAGTTTACGGCTCATATGCGGCCTTGATAAGTCTGTCCTTTTTATTGAACATTTTACTTGATTTGGGGATTCAGAACTACAATACGCGCAACATATCGCGTTACACCCACCTCCTCGCGAAGCATTTTCCCCGCATTATCGTACTTCGTTTTCTCCTTGTTTTCCTTTATCTGGGGGTATTATTGGCCGCGGGATATGGCATGGGATATCGCGGAATTCAGATTGAACATCTTGCACTTCTGGGTCTCAATCAGGCACTTGCGGCCTTTATATTATTCTTCCGATCCAACTTGACGGGTCTGCACTTATTCAAACAGGACAGCTTGGTTTCCGTTTTAGATCGTGCCTTGCTCATCATTATGATGGGAGCTCTTTTGTGGGGAGGTTTTACAAGCAGCAGTTTTGATATTACGTGGTTTATATGGGGCCAAACTATTGCTTATGGTTTTGCCTTTATCGTGAGTTTGTTCATAGTACTTAGGCAATCGGGAAAGTTCAACCCTATTTATGACAAGGCATTCAATGCCATGATATTGAAGAACAGTATGCCATATGCGCTTCTGTTTTTCGTGATGAGTGTTTATTACCGCAGTGACAGCATTATGCTGGAGCGTTTGTTGGACGATGGCAATTATCATGCTGGAGTATACGCGATGGGCTTTCGTCTTTTTGAGGCCGCCAACATGATCGCATATTTGTTTGCTATACTTCTGCTGCCCATTTTCGCACGTCTTTTACGCGAGAACAAAAGTATCGAAGCAGTTGCTAAACTCGCTTTCAAGTTATTGTTCAGCGGATCCATGATATTGGCTTTCACGTGCTACATGTTTGACACTGCGATTCTGGAATTGCGTTACACGTCCGAAATTGACATCGCCGCTCCAATCTTCGGTATTCTAATGTTCAGCTTTGTATTCTTCTCTGTCTCTTATGTCTTTGGGACTTTGATGACAGCCGCTGGCCAAATGCGCAGGCTCAATCAAATAGCCTTGATAGGCATGGTTATTAATGTTGGATTGAATCTGCTATTGATGTGGGAATGGAAGGCTTTTGGCTGTGCCATTGCCAGTTTCAGCGCACATGCTTTGGTTGCGACCGCCCAGGTGTATTTATCGATCAAACATTTTAAATTTAAAAAGGATATGCGATTGCTGACCCAAATAGGTGTGTTTGTCTTCGGGTTGATAACTTTAGCATGGTTGAGTACAATAATCGAAGCCGACGAATTGTTAAAGGTGGGAGTATTTGTGCTTGGTGGACTTGCACTTTCCTTGCTCACAGGACTGTTTAGAATCAAAGGAATAATTGAGCTAATTCGTTCTCGTGAGTAAAAGGATTGACCCTAGCAATAATGCTGTTGAAATAGTTACTTTTGCCAAAATTTTTAAGTATGTCTAACTCTCCACGCGCCGAGGAATCGGAACAGAATTTAGAATCCACCAACTTGTTAGTTTTCTTCTTCCGTTGGAAATGGATGATCATGGGTGTTTGTTTTGTGGCGGCTGTCGCTTCTGCCATTGCCTCACTTTTGATTGAAGAGAAATACCGTTCAACGGTTGTAATGTTCGCCACACAGCAACATTCTATTGGAGAACAATTTCTTGAGGACATCAAACGTAAAGACCTTCTAGAATACGGAGAAAAAGATGATGCTGAACGTCTGTTGCAGCTGCTTAATTCAGAGCACATCCGAAATGTAATCATTGAGCGTTTTGACCTTTGGACCGACTATGATATTGACGAATCGGAAATGGGATCTCATGCATTAATTGCACTTGAATACGAGAGCAATGTGACGGCAAAGATGACACGATTTGGCTCCGTGCAAGTGGATGTAATGGACAAAAACCCAGTGGCTGCTATGAACATAGCAAACACCATTGTCGACCTCGCTGACACGCTCAGTAACGAGTTGAGGAGTGGACGTGCTCAACTGGCCTTTGGTTATGCCAAGACATCGTATGAAAATCTCCAGGGAGAGATCACCATGCTTGAGGATTCAATGGAGTCTTTGCGCCGACTGGGCGTGTATGACTACATCACTCAAATTGAAGGATTGAATGAACAGTATGCGACTGCAATTAACGAAGGGAGAAATTCTCAAGCGACATCATTGAATGACAAGATGATCGAGTTAAGTCAATATGGAAGCATATATACCAAATTGGAAACCTTGATTGAATCCGCGTATGAAAGAGAGGCGATACTGAAAAGGCGATATGATCTAATGTATATCGACGTTACCTCAAATTTACCTTCCAAATTCGTAGTTGACTCGGCTGCTATTTCGGATAAGAAGGCTTATCCTGTGCGTTGGTTGATTGTGGCCATGTCGATTGCTGCGGCTTTTGTCTTCATCGTTTTTGTCCTACTCACTTGGGACAGTTTCCATCGTTTACGCTTAGGTGGAAAGATCTAAAACTTGAAGCTAACTCAAAAAATACGATGGACTTTTGGATTGGGATGTTTGTTCATCCTATTCAATGCTGTTGCCATATACTTTGAACAGTATTATGTCATGGCATTGCCATTGGCTCTGCTTGTACTTTGGGCAGCTTTTTTCCAATTGGAGAAGCTTGTATTATTCGTAGTCTTTTGCACTCCATTATCCCTTAATCTCGAACAATTAGAACTGGGTGATATAGGATTTTATTTACCTACAGAACCTCTTCTTTTTGGAATCCTGTTTTTATTTGCTTTCAAACTCTTGTCGGGTGAGAGTATTGACCGCCGAATTTGGGGACATCCTATATCCTACATTATATACGCTTACATAGGTTGGATGGCGATTACAACAATTTCCAGTGAACACATTGTTGTCTCCATAAAATTCTTGATTGCCAAGCTTTGGTTTATCATTCCCATCTTCTTTATAGGAGTGCAAATTTTCAAGCGTTTTGCACAGATCCAGACATTTTACTTGCTTTACATATTCCCACTATTGGGAGTTATTACCTACACAATTATCAGGCACTCAACTTATGATTTCGACAAGGATGCCGGACACTGGGTGATGGAACCTTTCTACAAAGACCACACGTCTTATGGAGCCGTTTTGGCCATGTTCTACCCTGTGCTTGTTGGTTTGGTACTTAGAAAGAACAACAGTCCTTTGGTGCGTGCATTGTTGGTTGCTGGACTCATCATATTGACAGCGGGAATTATACTCAGTTATACGCGAGCGGCTTGGGTAAGCTTGCTTGCAGCTATAGTTGTTATGGGGGCCATGCTGCTTAAGATCAAGTTTAGAACCTTACTTATTTCTTTCTTTGCTGTTGCTGCCTTTGCCTGGACGGCACAAGAGCAAATTGTAATTATGCTTGAGAAGAACAAGCAGGATTCAAGTGACAACCTCGCCGAGCACGTAGAGTCAATTTCCAATGTAAGTTCTGATGCTTCAAATTTAGAGCGATTGAATCGATGGAATTGTGCTATGGAAATGTTCTATGAACGACCAGTTTTCGGCTGGGGGCCAGGTTCGTATCAATTTGTATACGCACCTTTCCAAAGTGCAAAGGATCTTACGATAATTTCGACCAACAATGCTGATGGCGGCAACGCCCACAGCGAATATTTGGGACCTTTGGCTGAGCAGGGGCTACTGGGAATGCTCATCGTAATAACATTGGTGATTTACATTTGCTTTTTCAGCTTTAGGCTATTCCATAGAGTGAAAGATCTTGAGACACAAATCTTGGTCATGACTACCTTTATGGGGCTTTTCACTTATTTCGTGCATGGGGTCTTGAACAATTACCTCGATACCGATAAGGCCTCCGTTCCTTTCTGGGGGTTCTTAGCTGTTCTAGTAGCCGTTGATCTTTTTCACAAAGATCGAAACGCACTAGATTTAGAACAATCGGCAAGTCAATAGGGCGGTATCATCGATGTAGGGCATGCTTCCACGATAATCTTCGAGCGAATTCATGATAATACGATTTAGCTGCTCGGGAGTTCTATCAAGATTCTCCAAAATAAGTTTCTCAAGAGCTTCCAGACTGTATTCTTCGTTCTGCTCATTTTCCAATTCTACCAACCCATCCGTATAACAAACTACAAGAGCATTTTTCTCTAAAATGAGTTGTCCTTCAGCGACGGTTGGAATTTCTTCGAACATACCCAGTCCAATTGAACCGAGACTAAGTAATTCTGACTCGCCTTTTGGATTGATGCTAACGGGCGGATTGTGCCCGCAATTAATGTAGCGCAACTCTCTTGTTTCGTTGTTGAAGATGGCTATGAAAAAAGTAATGTACTTCTCACCCATCGCGCTTGACATGACGCGTTCATTTAATTCACGTACGACTTCTTCCAAAGTCATTGAGCAATAGGTGAAAATCGCTCTCAAATAAGCTTGAAAATTGGACATGAGAAAAGCTGCTGAGACACCTTTACCAGAAACATCGGCCATGCAGAACATGATTTCTTTTTCATTGAGCTGCATGAAGTCATAATAATCACCACCAACCTGCTGGTGTGGTTTGTAGACAGCCGCAATTTCGTGCAGGTCATTTTTAGGCAGCGAATCAGGAACCAAAAGCGCTTGCATTTCGGCAGCCAACTCCAACTCTTTTTTAGTCCGCTCCTGACGAAGAATATCAGCCGTCATCTTTTCATTTTCAATCGCCACCAAAATAACATTGGTAAACGTTTGAATGAAATTCATGTGTTTGATAACTGGACTCACCTTGATCTCCTGTTCGCCAATATCGCCAACCAAGAGGTAGGCAATAGGCTTGTCATTATGAGAAACAGGTATAACAATATCAAAAGCTTCATCGGTGACAGATGATTCAATATTCAAAGAAATAGTATTGGACTGGTTGAAATATGCCTCGTCGGCAATTTCTCCAATTTCTCCTTCAACACCATATTTTAAAATACACTTCCAGGCGCCGTCAAAGGCAAAAAGAATCACTTTTTCGATCTTTAGATCATCTTTCAGCGTGGTCTTGTATATGGCCAGAAGCTCATCTGTACCCACCTTATTGTTGATTGCTTTGGTGGTCTCCAACAAGGATTGGAGTTTGAAATCTTTATCCTTGATTCGGTCTAAAAGTCTTTTTTGTCTTGCCGCCATTGTAGGTTATTCGAGCACTATCTAAGTTATTTCAATTTTTCGATTAACTGTGGGAGTTTCCGAATCATTCCCATTTCACGCCATTTTTGACGCGCTTCCGTCGCTGGGCTTCCCAGGTAAGTTTTCCCAGGCTCCAAATCATGCATTAGGCCACTCTGTCCCAATACTACGGCTCCTTTTCCCAATCGAATGTCACTTACAACGCCAACTTGGCCCCAGAGAACTACATCATCTTCTACAATGACACAGCCAGCAATTCCAACTTGTGCAGCAAACAGACAATTGCTTCCAATTATCGTATCGTGACCAATATGAACATGGTTGTCCATTTTTGTTCCCGAACCAATTACAGTGTCTGAAGAGACCCCTTTGTCGATGGTACACAAAGCACCAATTTCAACATCATCGTGCACAACTACTCTACCACATGTATGCATTCTAGAATAGCTTCCTTCTTTCTTTTGGTAGTAAAAAGCATCTGCCCCAAGGACAGTATTGGCATGCACTACAACACGATCCCCGATAATAGTGTTGTCATGAATAACCACACCGGCATGAATTACACAATCCTTTCCGATGGTCACATTCAATCCAACATTAACATTGGGAAAGAGCTTTGTGCCTTCGCCTATTTTTCGATCAACTCCCAATTCGGAGGTCCATGGATTGAACGGACTGAAGTGTCTTGTAAGTTTGTTAAAGTCGTTGAAAGGCGACTCCGAAACTAGCAAACCTTTGCCTTTGGGACAATCAACTTCCTTGTCAATAAGAATTGTTGTTGCGGCCGAATTGAGGGCCTTTTCATAGTATTTCTCATGGTCAACAAATACCAAATCACCCTTTTTAACACGGTGAATTTCGTTGATTCCACTGACAATATGGTTTGCATCTCCAACAAATGAACATCCAAGCATTGCTGCCAGCTCACTCAAGGTTTTTGCTGGTAAAAGATCCATTCGTTGATTATTTTTTCACTCGCTCAGAGTACTCACCTTTGCGTGTATCTACTTTGATAATGTCTCCTGTATTGATAAACAATGGAACACGAATTTCGGCTCCGGTATCAATTTTGGCAGGCTTCATGGTGTTCGTAGCAGTGTCCCCTTTAAGTCCTGGCTCAGTGTAAACAATCTCAGCTTCAACATAAGCAGGTACTTCAACACCAAGAACTATTTCCTCTTCAGCATGAAACATAATTTGACAATCTACTCCATCCTTCAAAAATTGAGGAGAGTCAATCAACTCCTTGACAACAGGGACTTGCTCATAGGTATCAGTATTCATGAAATGGTAGCCCATATCGTCGTTGTAGAGGAATTGGTAGTTACGCGTTTCAATGCGCACCACATCAATTTTAATACCCGCATTGAAAGTATTGTCTACTACTCTACCTGTGCTCAGATTTTTTAATTTCGTTCTAACAAAAGCTGGCCCTTTTCCAGGCTTAACGTGTAAGAATTCTACCACTTGCCACAATGCGTCCTTGTAATTGATGCAAAGGCCGTTCTTAATATCAGATGTATTTGCCATATTTTAAGTTGTTACTCGCAAAAGTAGGGATTCCAATGAAACGAAAAGGCGAAAGTTGAACAGTAGATTCCATCCATTTCGATATCGGGGTTCATTTGTGTTTTTTTCCGCGCTATGCGCAAATGTTGATCCGTATTTCGGTCAGGATTCTGCAGCTAACATTGTACTTTTGAGATCGGTCAGGTTTATTGATTCTATAAAATTTATTCTACCTTCACTTGATGCGCGAAATGAACTTCCTTTTGGCCAGTTTATTTGGAGCGGAAAGACAGAGACCTGCACCCATTGTTCATTTGAAATAAGTTGAACTTGATAAAGAGACTCTTAGTTATAGCGTATTTGATCATTTGCACTTTAGTGCTGAGAAGTCAAATTCATGTGTACAATTCTGAATTCGGCTACCCAAGTGATATGGTGGCCAATGTTCAAGGTGGTCATGTAAATCTGGGCATGGAAATGATGTGGTCGAAGGCGCTATTGAGCATAAACCGAAACTACATATTCGACGGATTTAGCAGCACTGGTTTCGATGCATTGTACGCTGTTCGTGAAGGGAAATTGTACACAGGTGACAGTCAGTTTTCAGGAGACATCATCTACACTTTTAGTGATGGGAAAGTTTATCGTGGCGACAGTGTCTATATGATGGACCAGCTATACACCTTGGATAGAAGCAAGTTGTATAAGGGAAACAGCACATTGGTATTTGACTTCCTTCTGATGTTTGATGCCCCGCTCACCATCACTGAGTTATTTGCCATTTTACTTGCACTAGAATTGCTCTGAAATGGCTAGAATTAGAATCGGCATTTGTGCCTTACTCCTTGTTTTCTCTTTATCCATAAACGGTCAAGACAACTCCCCATCTGCAGAGCAACTAGACTCTGAAGTAAGTCGACTATTTGACCTAAAAGAGCACAATCCGGGCACATCTTTAAATCGAGCCCTTGAAATTGACGAGATTGCTACTGTGGAGCGCTACCACAACGTTCGTATTCGCTGCCTCAATTTGATTTCAGTCATCCATATGGACAAGGGATTTCACAATGCCGCCGACTCCTTACTTTCACTGGCTCAAGAATTATCGGTAGTATACAATGACTCTCTTTTGATGGGTACAACATTGGTTAATTGGGCTCAGCTCGAAATGCAACGTTCGGATTATCTCGCGGCTACGGACAAAATGCTTCGTGCCAAGACTATTTTTGAAGCACAGGGAAGATTTAAGGGGGAGATTCATTGTGCCTATCTCCTGGCTCAAATACATTATCATCGTCAGCTTTACAACGAAGCTTTCGACGACTTGACATGGGGAATTGAAAAAAGTGCTCAATTAAAAGACACGGTACTTCAAGCCGCTGGACTTGTTAATTTGGGTGTCATTCAAAAAAAACAAGGCAATATCCAGGAAGCCATCGAATCTTTTAAACGATCGTCAAACCTCCTTGGCCAAAGTCAAGAAAAAGGAGACATTATTCAGTCTTGGCTTAACCTTGCAGCCATTCACGCCGATCAAGGAAACGAAGCACAATGTTTGGACTATTACAATCGCATTCGAAAAAAGGTTCGTTATGCACCGAATCAGCTCGACCTAGCTGAAGCCTTCCTAGCTCGCAGTGCACTTGGAAAGCAGCTGGAACAGCATGATGAATGCATAGCCTATGCCGATTCGGCACTGATCATAATCAAAGAACTGGGAAAGGATAAAATGACCATTCGCGCTCTTGATTTAAAGAGACAATCCTACGCTGCTTCTGGTGACCATGTGAACGCCTACGAAATTTTGAATTTGAAAAACTCCCTGCAAGATTCAACAGTGAACCAACTCAATAAGCGGGAAATAAACGAGCTAGAGAAGAAATACCGCGACGCAGAAAAAGACCGCGAAATTCTATTGCTACAAACTAGTAGGCTGGAACAAGATAAAATCTTCGACCGCCTACTTTTAGCTCTCTTGGTTTCGCTCTTGGTCTTTGGTGTACTAGGCGGACTGTATTTTTTTCGCAATCGTCAGCGTATGCTTAACAACAAGTTTGACAAACTCGAGCTGGAGCAAAAGGCACTCAAGGCGCAAATGAATCCACACTTCATATTCAATGCGCTCAATTCAATTCAAAGTTCGATCTTGAATGAGGACAGGATGATAGCTTATGAATTCCACAATAAGTTCACGAAATTGATGCGGAGGATCTTGACTTTGTCACGCGAGGAATTTGTCTCAATGCGTGATGAATTAGAAACTTTGAAATTATACATTGAGCTCGAGAAATACCGTTCCGACGATGCGTTCTCTGTGGACTATGATATTGACGAATTAATCAAACTGGATTTGCAAAAAACGCCTTCATTGCTATTTCAACCCTATGTTGAAAATGCTATATGGCATGGGCTTATGCCTAAAGACAATCATGGGAACTTGCTTATTAAGATGGTTCATTGTGGCGATCATATAGAATGCTTTGTGCGCGACAATGGCTTGGGCAGGACAGGAAGCCGAGACAAGAAGTCAAGAAGAAAAAGTGAGCATGAGAGTGTGGCCATGGAAGTCACAGAAGCGCGCATCAAGCTATTCAATCGCAAGCATGGAAAGAAGATAGATGTTCATATAACCGACTTGGCCGCCAATGGCCAACCGGAAGGAACGGAAGTACAATTCTCTCTTCCAATATTAGAAGAGTAGAAATTTAGCAGGCTGAAACATTGAAACTAAAACCTTCCATGATTTGGTTGGCCAAAAGCTTCTTGCACGCCTCTTTTACTTTAGATTTAGCCTCAGTTTCATTGGCTGCCTCAACAAAAAGGGAAATGTGCTTTCCAATACGCACACCTTCAATTTCACCCATCCCTAAGTTCTTCATTGACTTAGTAACTGCTTTTCCCTGTGGATCTAGCAAAGCCGCGAGAGGCATAACATCGATTTCCGCCTTGAATTTCATATAAACTGAGTATTTAACCGTTCCAAAATTGCTCTATGTCCCTGAACTATTCAGCAACAGTTTCCTGTTTAGAGCTCGCGTTCCCAACCAATGAGATAACGAAGTACAAAAGTATAACAATCGGCAATGGTTGAAAAGGATTACCAAAAACAAAATATCCACCGACCATTGCAATTACCACCGACCCAATCAACATGTATCGAAGCATATTTTCTTTAAACCCGAATGTTTTGAATTTCAAGGCAAGTAGAGGAAAGGGAGAAACAAGTGCCACTCCAGTTAATATACTCAACGCAACTAGCCACCAAGTGCATGGGCCCGCCGCTAACCATCTATCTGTTGCAATCTCCCCTGCGAACAGAGCTTCTGGTTGCAGCAGAAAGAAAGGTACTCCCAACCAAAACAGTGTTATTGCTGGCGTAGGAAAACCTATGAATTGATCACTTTGTCGAGTATCGATATTAAACTTTGCCAATCTCAGACAGCTCATCAAGGTCACAAAGAGTCCCGCATAGGCCAACTCGCTCGGCAATGATGAGCCTTCTAAACCAAACTTCAGCAACTCATAAGCAATGATTCCAGGCACTAGTCCAAAGCTTACCATATCGGCAATGCTATCTAACTGCTTGCCCAGTTCTCCGCTCACGCCTAACATACGCGCTGCGAAGCCATCCAGAAAATCAAAGAAGGCAGCAAGAATGACTAGCCACGAAGCCATCACAAAGCTACCTGACTCTATAAGCACGATAACTGCCAGACACCCACAAAATAGGTTTCCGAGGGTCAGTATGTTTGGGATATGTCGGGTGATAAACATCTTGCGAAAGTACTGAGGGTGAAGCTAGGATGATAATAAATTCAATGAAATCGATCTGAATGTTGAAAAATCGAACTTAGTTATTATCTTTGCACCTTCCTTTGAAAGAAGGTCCTGTGGCCGAGCGGCTAGGCAGAGGTCTGCAAAACCTCGTACAGCGGTTCGAATCCGCTCGGGACCTCCGAGAGACCCCTTGTAGTTTTCTACAGGGGGTTTTTATTTGTCTAATATTACTGAGGGTCAACTTTTTCCATCCGCATATTCAATCACAAAAAAGACCCTTTTTTTTATCAATTTCCGGTCATTTGGAATGATGAAAAACGAGCCTATTGGCAAATGATTGAGTATATATCCAGCAGGACAATTAAGATAGTGGCCTATCGGATTCGGTCGAAATTGTGTTCGTT
>JBLHIB010000059.1:0-20550 GCA_047615865.1 Gammaproteobacteria bacterium | reverse complement strand
GATCGTAATTAGCTTGTGCGTCATCGTCACCCAAAGCCGCAGCTTCAGTCCAATCTTCACAGGCGCCAACATGATTCTTTTGAAAGTGTCGTGATTCTCCGCGGTAATAAAAGACTTCTGCGGTCAGAGATTCGTCAGACAAAATGAGTTCGCTCAGAATAAATTCGGCGTCTTCGTATTGCATTTGTTCCAGGTGGAGAATAGCAATATTCATTTTTATTCGGTGGTAAGCGGGCTCCAATTCAGCAGCTTTTTCATAACATTTATTTGCCTTTTTATACGAACCCATTTCACTGTAAACGGCGCCCTTCAAATACCATGACGGCATAAAGTCTGCATCGAATTTCAAGGCGTAATCTAGGTGCTCAATGGCATCCTTCATCAATCCATTCATGTAATCAATCACACCCAAATAATAGTGCGACTTGGCATTTTTAGGATGAACTTCTAAATGTCTCCAAAAATCTTTCTCAGCTGCATCATACATGCCCAAAGAAGACCGACAAATGCCTCGGTTTTGAAACAAGTCACCCTCAGAATAACCCAGCTTTTCAGCAAAGTCATAATCGGCAAGGGCATTGATGAAATTCGATTGTTTGTGCAGCGCATCAGCTCTTAATATATACCCCTCGGCCAATTTTTCATTTTCCAAAATCACAGAAACCAGCTCAATTGTATGCTCATAATTCTCGTCGGCAAAAGCGAGGTAGGCATCATCAAGGTTGTTTTGAGCGACAAGCGCAAATGGGGCACTGAGTACAAGGAGAATTAAATAACGCATAGTTACACAAGTTGGGTCGCAATTGTATACGTGGAATTGACCAAAAGGTTTTCCAAAATGAATTGCTATAAACTCATGTGCAAAGGCTTGTCTGATGTGGCTTCTTCACGTAATTTGCACTAAAATAATTTTGTGAATAAATACCTGCGCATATTGATCACTGTTGCCCTTCTTATCGGACTGGCAATTGTGCTGCTTTGGCTCACCGGCAATAAACATATACTGCGTGGCATTCCGCTTACATTTTTACAAGGCGAGACGAAGCCCGATATTGATGATATGGAACATTTCGACCTGCGTCCCATTGAGTCGGGAAAAGGCGAAGCATGGGCTGTGAAACATTTGCCCGCAGGGCCAAGCATAGCCCAAGACTATGAAGACCGCTGGGAAAAATATGGCAATTGCGCGATGCTTGTAATTGTGCACGATACTATACGCTACGAACGCTACTGGGATGGCTATGATGAGCATACGTATTCCAACAGTTTCTCGATGGCAAAAAGCATGACATCGATGGCTGTGGGCGTGGCGATGGATGAAGGTTTGATTGCTGGTCCGCAAGCAAAATTAGGCGACTACGTACCTGCATTTGCCGAAGGCTTGAATAGTGAATTGACCATTGAGCACTTGCTTACTATGAGCTCTGGAATTGATTATGGCGAGTCGTATAGCGATCCGTTTGGTTATCAGGCGAAGGCCTACTATGGGCGTGATTTGGAGGGAGAGACAATGCGGTATGGTGTGGCAAAAAAACCTGGTGAAGAGTGGAAATATGAAGGTGGAAATACGGTGTTATTGAGCTTGGCATTGGAGGAAGCAACTGGGAAAAAACTGAGTGAGTACTTCTCCGAAAAAATATGGTCGAAGATTGGAGCTGAGCAAGACGCTTTTTGGAATCTAGACGATGCTGGCGGACTAGAAAAATCGTTTTCGGCGGTGTATGCAAGTGCTCGTGATTATGCTCGATTGGGACAATTGGTCTTGGATTCAGGTCGCTGGCATGGCCAACAATTGATTTCTGAAGAATATTTGAAAAATGCGTGGACGCCGGTTCATATTCCAGATCCTGAAGGCAAGGATGTTGTGAATTATGGCTGGCAGTGGTGGCTTGGAGAATATGAGGGTCATCCCTTTGCTTCTTGTCGTGGAATGCGCGGACAATATATCGTGCCATTGCCCCACTTGGATGCTGTGATTGTGCGCCTTGGACATGACCGCCCTTCGGAAGTTATGGATGGTATGACCTTAGACTTGCAGTGGAATTTGGAATTTGCTACACGTCTCGCACAGGAACTTGACTGACCATTCGTGAAGACAAGAACCATGATTGCAGAAGAGAAGAAATTATTGCGTTCAGAGTTATCTCAACTTCGATCGGACATTGACTTGAAAACCAAGCGCCTGTGCGATGAAGCCATTTGCGACCAGCTAAAAAAGCTCACACTTGAATTGAGCCCGGAAGTCGTTCATGCTTATATTCCAATGAAGGAAGAAATCGACACAACGCCTTATATATCGTGGTGTCTGCAAGAAGGAATTCGTGTGATATGTCCAAAGGTCTTATCTGGGAGGAAATTGGCTCATTTGGAGCTTTTGAGTCTGGACCAACTTGAAGCAGGAATTTTCGGTACAGTTCATCCTTCGGGCAATAACATATATGAGGGAAGCATTGATATGATATTGCTTCCGGGATTGGGATTTGACAAAGAAATGAATCGATTGGGTTATGGAGGGGGTTTTTATGACCGCTTTCTTATCAGTCATAGAAAGGCAAAAAAGATTGCGGCTCTTTATCCTTTTCAGCTAGTGGATCGTGTTCCAACTGAGGGACATGACGAAAAGATGGATGTATTGGTAATTCCCTAGGAGGATAGGCCGAGTAAATTTTAGTTTTGCGCATTGAATTAGTGAGGCAATAAATAACAAAAGTAAGATGAAAAAAGACATCGATCCCCCAATAATGGAGAACGTGGCGGTTGCGGTTGCGAAGGAGAAGGACAACCTCATGAACGACATTTGGAACGTATATCTGTTCAACCTCAACGACGTCAAAATCGAGGGTGTAATAGTTCGTTCGAACGGGTATGGCGAATTGGATGGAAAAAAAGTGAAGACGAGTGAATTGCGGCATATGTTTGAGGAGGTTTCGCCTCTTGACAGTGTATTGGTCGAACCGTTTATGGACGAAATGCGCGCAGTTACAAATCAGTTTTGGGTTAGTTGCTGGATAGACGGGGTGCTAAAGGATAAAAAGTACATATTTGTTGTAGGCAGCATAGATGAACGATACATGGTTCCACTGCCCTGGATGGATGACGTCAAGGGCGTAATAATTCGATAATGCTTGATCAACTAGACATTGAGGACGTACTATTCCTCGATATTGAAACTGTATCTGCCGAGCGCAAGTTTTCCGATCTCGATGCAGACTTCCAAAGCCTCTGGGAGGCAAAGAGTAAATTCATTCGTGAGCGCGAGGAGCTCACTGTAGAAGACAGCTATGAACGCGCTGGGATCTATGCCGAATTTGGCAAGATTGTGTGCATAAGCGTCGGCTACTTTCGACAAGTTGCTGGACACCGAAAGTTTCGTGTGACTTCGTTCTATGGCGACGATGAAACAGTCGTAATGCAGGAATTCGCAGACTTACTGAGTAGTCATTATTCTGATCCACAACACATTTTATGTGGGCACAATGCGAAGGAGTTTGACTTTCCTTATATCTGTCGGCGCATGCTTATAAAGGGTGTTGAGATTCCTCGCACTTTGAATATTGCTGGCAAGAAGCCTTGGGAGGTTCGTCATCTTGACACTATGGAGTTATGGAAGTTCGGGGATTATAAGCACTACACTTCTATTAAGCTGCTGACCAAAGTTTTCGGGATTCCCACACCTAAGGATGACATTGATGGTTCGCAGGTTGGGACGACTTATTGGGAAGAGAATGATCTTGATCGGATAGAGCAGTATTGTAAGAAGGATGTTGTTGCGGTTGCTCAGTTGATGTTGCGATACGTTGGAAAGGACTTGCTCAAAGCGGAGGATGTTGTTGAGGTGTGATTGAAGGAATTCAAAATTGAGAATGAAAAATTAAAAATCACCCTAGCTGGGTTAGCTAAAGCGGCTGCCCAAGACATCCATCTGAACCAACCTATTCAACAAGCCTATTCCTCATCGAATAAAGCACAATTCCCACTCGAGTTTTAACATTGAGCTTATCGCAAATGTTCTTGCGCCAGCCTTCAGAAGTTCTTGGGCTAACGCACATTTTGTCGGCAATTTCTTTGTTGGTCATTTCGGTACAGAGGTACTTGATAAAAGTAACTTCTTGTTCGGAAAAAGAAATTCCTAGAGCTGCGTTTTCTGATAGCTGATCGGTGTGCAACGTCTTGATCAACTTGCCAGATACCAAGTCTGAGAAATGGTATCCATGTTGATGCACATCTCTAATTGCTTGGACCAACTGTGCCTTTTGCGAACTCTTTAATAGATAACCTCTTGCCCCGGCTTTTAACATGCGGATGACGTTAATATCATCATCCAGAGCGCTCAAGGCAATCACTTTTATCTCGGCCTTATTGGTTTCGATCCACTTGGTTGTATCGATCCCGTTTTTCACTGGCATATTGATGTCCATCAATATCAAATCGGGTGATTGGTTCTCCAATTGTTTGATGAGATCTTCTCCATTGCAAGCTTGAATTATAACTTCAAAATCTGCTTCTTCTATCAGTTTAGCGATTCCTTGTCGGATCAAATCATGGTCATCTGCAATGGCTATTTTAATTTTCATGACGCTACGTTTTGGGCGAGACTAATTGATATTGAGGTGCCCTTTCCAATTGAACTTTGGATGTCAATTTCACCAAGAATCATCCCTACTCTATTGCGCAAACTTGTAAATCCAAGTCCGCCGTTACCTTGGGAGGCATCGAAGCCTTTTCCAAAATCTTTTATAGTCAAGGATAACAGATCGGTCGAGGCATTCAACTGTACTTTAATGCGCTTTGTATTGGCATGTTTCATCGCATTGTTTAAGATCTCTTGTGCGCAACGGAAGAGAATAATCTCTACATGATCTGAAATGATAATTCGCTCAACAGGGGGTTGATATTCGCAGGGTATTCCCATCGCTTTTGAGATCAAGGCACACTCTCTTTCTAAGGCCAAGTCTAAACCCATGTCATGGATTTTGTGGCCATGTAGGCTTTGCGATAGATCCCTCAAATCATTCAAGACTTCTTTGAGAATAGGTTGCAGTTCATCAGAATGCTTCTCTTGTTGATTCATTTGGATGGCCAAGGTCATACGCTGACCAATGTTGTCGTGTATCTCTTGGGCAATCTGTTTCATGGTCTGCTCCGAAATTTCCAATTGAGTTTCGAGCAGTTCGGTTTGAAACTCACTCTTCAACAGTTTTTTCTCTGTGATATGTGCTCGCTGAGATCTTCTATAGGCCACGACGAAGAAAATGATCGCCAATGAGAGGATTAGAAAAAGGACAATCCCGCCGTAGATTACAAATATGAGCTCCTTATTCATGGGGAATCAGTTTTCCTGAATTCTTAATTGAGAGATAGAATACAAACCCCAAAATAGCGTAATAAATGATAGACGCCCATTTATGAACTTTGGTGATCACCTCATTTAGATAATCGTTGGACATCAAAAAACTTAGACATCCTAAATAGGTAAAAAACACGCATTGGTAAATAAGAATGGCCGCTATGGCTATAAAGATCGGATTCTTGGATATAGGCTGGTCGGTAATGTTTTGAAGGATTGAATAGAGGACCAGCAGACAACCAAATACGATGAATGCTATGCCGATAATTACGAATTGAGATGGGAAACTATTGGCAGCAAAAAGGGCAAAATATATGCCTGCTAAACAGAAGGCAATTGAAAATACGGCAAGAGTGATTTTTGTCCAAGCATGATGGATACTTCTTCTCATGAATTCCAGATACAGGCTTACTGAGATTCCGGCGTAGAGCCAATAAGGTGAATAATTTTGAGGAAGCAATCCAGAGTGTACAAGCCATTCATGAATAGCAGTATACACCACGAGAATTAGGAGTGGTTTTACCACCTTGTTCACCCTGCCGAAAGTTAAACTTCCGACAAGGGCAACACAGGTTAATATTATCAAATAGGTGTACAGCATTAGTTGCATTTCCAAGGTATGTCCAAATCAAAATTCACTAGATCACAAAGATCTGGTTCAAGAACATTCGGGTCGCAGAATTTAGGGCATGGATCAACATATTCAAAGGCCTTAATAAGGCCCGTTACTGGGTCTACTAAAGTCTTTTTATCGCCGTCAGTCGGAGTAAAGACCAGGGTTAATCCTTTGTGTTGAAATTGTGTGTTATCCACTGTGTTACGCACATCAACCTCACGAATTGCAGGATAGATTTTAAAACCAACCATTTCAGGATCGTTATATAATCGATCAAAGTCCGATTTACTTACATACCAATATCTCACACCACAAGTAATGTCACCACCATCGTGTTCGGCGTCAACTCCTTTTCCCCAAAAAACAGGTTCCAATTGCCTTCCAACCGTGTTTAACCCCGCATTAAAAGTTTGAAAATCTTTAACCCATTTAACTACTTCCTTTTCAGAAGCAGGATCTAAAGCAAGTACTTCCGGCCCAGCGATAATCCCTGGAGCATTCTTTGGGATTCCAGGCGCACGAGCTTTTGCTTGCTCAAGCTCTTCTGGATCACTTTCGCTCTGCGCATTGCCATTATCATGGCTAGTATCTGTGTTTGTAAAATACAAGTGCGATATCCCTGCACCAAGAACGACGCCCACGAGCAAGGCTATTACTATTTGCTTTTTCATATTACATAAGTTGTTGATTGAAATCCAAATAACATGAGAAGAACTCAAGGAAACAAATTTATGGGTCAATGACGGTGTTAATACTCTGACCCACCGTATAATTACGTACCCCTTTTCAGTGAATATCAGGTTGATTTTAGTAGGGCCTCTGGATCATCTTTGTACCCTAACAAAAACCAATTCAACATGAAAAATTATAAGAGTCTAGTATTCGTTCTTGCAGTTTCCTTTCTGAATATTCACGCTATGGCTCAAAAGAAGCTAAAAGGTCCGATTTCCAATAATTATGACTTGAACACTCGAATTGCTGATACAATTTTTCCGGCCAATAATAATCAGATGACCACGTACGAGATAAGCAATGTCAATCGATTCGTATATGATGTGACTATCAACGGTACATTGGTAAGTTTCAATACTGCGGTACCGGCTGTTTTCGATCTATTGTTGAAACCTGAAACTCCGGATGATTCAAATATCTCAGAAACAATTGAGGGTCTTTCTGGAATGAATGATGGAACTGCGAAGGTGGCTATGGATCAAAACAAATTAGCTCATGTGGAAGCTGATATTAAGTACTACTCAGGCAATAACGAGAAAGGTTTGTTTGATGTTTACAAAGTCTATGACATACAATTAGAGTCGTTGTCAAGTGTCGAGCTTCAAAAAATAATCGCCCAACTTAAAAAGGATAAAAAGTCTTTAGAAGACTCAATTCGAGCAACCCTTAAGTCAATTTCCACACCCGATTCACTATTCACCTTGGTGACCCAAGCGTCCTTAAAAGTTGATCAACATTTCGATTGGTTGGAAAAATCTAAAGTTTTTAAAAACTCCCTCATCACCATATCTCAGTCAAATACGATAAATTCCACAATCGCCGCTGATGAAATCCAAGAATTAGAAAAGCAATCTCTTAGCACAAAAAACTTACTGTCCCTGAAGGCCCAATTTGACGAAGCGGTCAATGAGTTCAATTATCAGCATCAAATATACCTATCCAATGATAAGGTTCAAAAAAAGTTCAAAAAGGATAGTGAAAAGATTATTAAATCTGTTAAAAACCTAAAGAACGAAGTTGATAGAATAGACGCGTTGGCCAAAAAAACCGACTACGCTAAGATTGCTGAGGACATCTCGGTGATTAAATCAGAATTACTAAATGTCAATTCATATATCGCCATCTCCAACCCCATCCAAGCCACTGAAGATGACGTCAAATTCGAAGTTAAGATTACTCCGAAATCAACAATAAATTCTAACCTACATACTACAACGACAAACTTCACTACTCACATCCCTGTGAAAGGCGGAGTTAAGATCGACTTCAGTACTGGTTTTATTACAACTGGTCTTTTACACAATCGCTCTTATTCATCAACGATAGCTAGCGACTCGTCATCGTTCACTATTTCACAAGACAAGAATCGCAACGTTGCCAATTTCAACGTGGGTGCTTTCATGCATGTGTACAAAAGCAACGCTACCAACTCCCAACTCGCTGCAACTTTTGGCTTCGGATTGAACAGCAAAACCCTTGACGATGTTGACTTCTATTTAGGGGGAAGCGCCATCTTTGGACGAAAAAATCGTTTCGTTGTAACCGCTGGTGCCGCGCTTTCCCATGTCAATTATTTGAAAGGCAGTTTCAACAAGGATGAAACGATTGACATCGCGAGACACACAGATGAGCTCACAGAAAGAGCTATACGATTGGGGGCTTTCGTTGCATTCAGTTACAACTTGTCAAAATAGACATAGGTCGTCTTTCAAACCAGTATTCATTCAGAAAAGAACTCCGTCTTGGGATTCTTTTCTGTTTTATTCACATAGATTAAATCACCGCCCGGACTTCCCAAAACTCCATGTGCGTATGAATTGTCTATCTTAGTCCTTTCGATATACTATACACCACATGAAAAAGCTTATCCTCTTTTTTGCTTCTGCTCTACTCGTAACCTCCGCCTCCAGCCAAGTAACTTGGTCGGCAGATGTGGCGGCAATCATGTTTGAAAAATGCACTAGTTGTCACCGTCCGAATGGGGTGGGGCCGTTTTCTTTGCTGACGTATGAGGATGCTTCCAACAATGCTTCGGATATTGATGAGGTTGTGCTTTCTGGGTATATGCCTCCATGGCATGCAAACAATGACTATCAGAGTTATTCGCACACACGAAGTTTGAGCTCGGAAGAGATTGTTGCATTGGTAGAGTGGGTGAATTCTGGGACTTTGGAGGGAAATCTTGATGAAGCACCACCCGCGCCAGTTTATCCAGTAGATGGTTTTTTATCGGCAATTCCTGATCTTGAGGTTCAAATTCCTGAGTATACGAGTCAGGCTTCGAACTGGTCAGATGATTATGTGTGTTTTGCTTTGCCTTTGGGTTTGACAGAAGACAAGAAGTTACGGGCATACGAAGTAATTCCGGGAAATTCTCAAATCGTACACCACGCGCTTTGTTATATCGATCCAGACGGTTCTTATTCAACGGATTTGAGCGGCTATTGCGCAGGACCCACAGAAGGGCTGATTGGTGGTTACACACCAGGTGCTATTCCTACAATTTTTCCTAGCGATGGGATTGATTTGAACATGGGAGTTACGGTTCCTGCGGGATCTAGTTTGATTATAGCAATGCACTTTCCAGAAGGCAGTGCTGGTGAGACCGACGACACCAAAGTGCGATTGTACTTCTACGAAGACGACATAGATATTCGAGAGATTTCTACCGATCCAATCATTCAAAACTGGTCATTCAATTTGCCGCCAGGCCAAATCACACCAGTGAATGCACAGTACAACGTTGGCAATACTGATATCTCGGTTTTGAGCGCTTTTCCTCACATGCATTTGCTTGGAAAAGACATTCGTTCTTATGCCATAGGTCCTGATAATGATACTATTCCATTGATCGACATTCCTCACTGGGATTTTGAATGGCAACAGTTCTACTTTTTTGAGAATATACAGCGTTTGCCAGCAGGCTCAACATTTTATGGAGAAGGTCATTTTAACAATACTTCTAGCAATCCTCACAACCCAAATGATCCTCCAATAAGTGTGGGTCCAGGACTGAATACTTCGGACGAGATGTTCTTGATCTATTTCCATTATTTGGCCTACCAGGAAGGCGATGAATTGCTCGACATGGAAGAGCTTACCAGTCTGCCTACTTTCGTTGAAGAACACAACCCATCTCTAAGTCTAGACGTAAACACTTACCCGAATCCGTTTACGGAGAGTGTGACACTTTCTTTGGCTTATGAGAAGTCGGCGCTGGCTAGTCTTTATATTTATTCAGGACAAGGTAAATTGATCACCAAGCTAGCAGAGAGACAAAACATTCCTGCGGGAACTACGCAGTGGACTTGGACGCCTGAAGCATCTATAGAGGCTGGCATCTACTACTATTCACTGATAGTAGATGGTGAAGCTCAAAGCGGAATGATCCAATTGAAATAGTTTTAAATCAAAAGAGACCACCCACGTCAGCAGATAGTCCCTTTTAATAATAAACAACTGTTATTGTTTACCAGAGCGCATTAAATATGTAGATCTTCAGGTTTACCAAGCTATTACGGACAAGCCGACAGTAACTGGATAAACTTCAGGGCCTCGGTTATCCGCAAAGAGCGAAGTGAGCCCGTACATTGCAAAGAGTGTAAAGTCACCGTATCCAACTCTGACTGTGCCGTCTAAAGTAAAAGCACGGAAGTTGAAATCATCTTTGATTCTATTCTTATAGCTGACGCCGTCTTCGGTATATTTTTGTTTGAGGTTACTACCCAATCTCCAACCACCGATGACTCCCGCAGCAACATGAAAGCTACGGTCTTCATCGCTGTTTGTATTGAACTCTAACATCAACGGAACTTTCAAATAGGTAGTTCGCAACCTGTTCTTTGTAAAATCATAAGCCTCGCCTGTAGCCCCAAATGTTGTGTCGACATAAGTATCTAATACCATCATAGATGTATCGGAATAAACAGGCATTTGTGGAAATACTTGCACATTGTTGGCCAGACCATAATTGTTCCATTGAACACCTGCTCCAAAACCAAGTTGCACATATTCCTTTACAATATTGACCGTGGCATCCACAGGGTACCAACTCCAACTGAGTGACTTGGCATAATCCAGGTCCATCCACAGGTTATCTCCTGTCATATCCGTGCCATTGTTGGCATCAAGTAATAGATTCATTCCAATGTCAAACCGACCTCCTGTGTGGAAAATAGAGCTATTACGATTTGTTGAAGTAGTATCTTCAGGTTCTGAGTCTTCATATACTAAGACCTTTAAATCTCCCAGTTTGATCTCTGTGGTGTCTTTTTTTGATTCCTCTACCTGCGCCATCATTCCTATTCCCATTGTACAAGCCATTGCAATTGAAAATATATTCTTGATCATGTTGTATGTTTTAACTGATTCGAGAGTATGACGGTGACACTTCTTGTTTAGTTACAAGAAGAAAAAAATAAATATTTTTTTCAGTAATAGCGACAGTTACAGAGGTTTCACTTTACGACTACAAAGGAATACAAGCACTTATAAAGTCAAATTGGTAGTCTGACATTTTTGTTACATTTTTACAAAACTAACACAAAACAAAGCTTCTTTACTCTTAACAAGTCCAACTACTTTTAATCATGGAAAAGCTCACTGCCATGATCATCGACGACGAGAAAGATGCGTCCAACGCACTTAAATTGATGATCGAATCTTATTGCCCAGACATCCAACTGCTCTACGTTGCGAGCCAGCCTGAACAGGGAATCAAGAAAGTTCGCAAACTCAAACCGCTCATTCTCTTTCTAGACATCGAGATGCCAAACATGAGTGGATTCGATGTCTTAGAGTCATTACAAGACATGACTTTCTATACCGTTTTTTATACTACTTTCAGTAAATACGCTATCGATGCCATCAAGCACAATGCCTTCGATTATATCCTAAAGCCTTTGGTCGCTGATGATTTGATGACCTCCATAACACGTGTAAAGAAGGCCGTTCGTGACGCGGCCATGTTGGAACAACTCGACCCTGAAGACGCGTCGGTATTATCTCTTCGAAGTGGTTCAAGTACACGCATGGTCAATTGCAAGAAGATCATGCAGATCCATGCCGATGGAAGCTATAGCAAGTTGAATATGAAGGACGGCGAGAACATTCTGGTGTCCAGAAACTTAAAGACTTTGTCGAAGATGATAGACAATCCAGACTTCTTGCGTATCCACAATTCTCACCTTGTCAACGCCAAAGAAGTAGATGTTTGGCGCCTGCCTGAGGGCATATGTGTGCTAAGCGATGGAAGTGAGCTACCCATATCAACTAGGCGTAAGGATGAGGTTCGTAATTATCTTACGGTTTAAAAGAGAGCGACTTCATGACAGCCGAAGTCTCTTCATTTCAACTAGTGTAAGTTTCTCATCAATATGTAAATCGGTGCAAAAGCCTCTCACGTAATAATTTGACTATTTATGGAGGGAAAGTGGATTGGGAAATATTGGTGTCTAGGAAAGTTACCCGATAGACTAAAGGATTAGGTAACCGAATTTAAAATGAATATAGATACATACCAATAACTTAAAACATCAGCTAGTATCAATGGCGTTCCAGAAACAGGTGGGACTGCTGGAAAAGGCATATTTGAAGGCAGAATCATAGCGGATAAAATCCAGTTTATTAAAAAAATGCCTTCATATGTATACAGACTCCTTGGGCAAAATCAGATAGATAAATCATTACCTCATAGCCTCATTTATTACAAGGGAGCATGCAACAAAGCGAAGGATGCATTCGAGGGGAGTTGGAGGTTCAAAAGGCATTGGATTTGAAGATGACAGAATTTGAATAGGAAAAAAAGCCATTGGGAAATGAGAGAATCCCAAACAAATATGTCCTGACCAAAAATAGTCTCTGACTATTTAACTATATGTATTATTGATTTTATTTGTGATATATTATTACTGAACTTCATAAGAACAAACATAACATCTAGTATTCAGCGACATGTAAATACAAGAACAAACCTTGACTACCATGCCTCGAATAGGAGATCAAGCTCCTGATTTTGATGCGGTCACCACGAAAGGAAAAATCAAATTTTCAGAATTTGCCAAAGACAAGTGGACCCTGCTTTTCTCGCATCCAGCAGATTTCACTCCAGTATGCGCAACAGGGATGTCTAGTTTTGCCAAGAGGAAGGCAGAGTTCACCGCTCTAAATGCCGAGCTTTTGGGATTGAGTATCGATAGCATCCACTCTCACCTAGCTTGGGTAAAAAATGTGAGAGAAAGGGCTGGTATCTATTTCGATTTTCACATCATAGCGGATATCGATATGAAGGTTTCGAAATTGTATGGCATGTTGCAGCCCAATGAAAGTGAGACAGCCGCCGTTCGCGCCTTCTTTTTCATAGATCCAACTAAAAAAATTCGTCTCATTATGTACTACCCAATAAACGTAGGTCGCAATATGGATGAAATTTTACGCGTGCTAGAGGCCCTGCAGATTTCTGATGAGCATAAAGTAGCCATACCACTCGATTGGAAAAAAGGAGACAAAGTAATCATTCCTCCGCCAAAAAACTTGGCTGAAATGAATGATCGCTTGAATGACAATTCATGTGAAAGAATAGACTTCTACCTCTGTAAAAGGAAATTGTAAAACAATTTTAGAGGGGCTAGTCCCCTCCATTTTCGCCTTTTGTACAAACATAAAAATCACATTAATGTGCCCCTGGTGCGTGAAAAACTGATAAAACTTAGCCTTCGCTCATCAATTTTAACAACATTCGGCGCCAAAGTTGTGTAACTTCGAGTTGTCTGAAGCGTCTCATACGTATCTGACTAGACTGAAACCATGAGAAAACTTTTGTGTATACTCATTATCTGCGGCTCCACACTGATTGGTTTCTGGAATATTTCTGCTCAGTCGGGTCCTTATGTCTCTCTTCAAGGAGCGCAAGATACATTGACGGCACAGGCCGATAGTACGATTGTTAAGCTACAACCTCAAATGAAAACTCCAACTCAAGGAGTTATCGAGGTAAGTTTCAAAATTGACAAAAACGGGGAAGTTGAAGTAACATCGATCAATTCAGACAATCCTGAGTTGATAGGTTATATAATGCAGCGCCTTAAGAAAATCAAACTTGATCCGGCCATATACCACACCGGGCAAGTCATCAAATACAAGTTTGACTTCAATAAACAGATGTAGGCTTATTTGAGAGCGGCCTTATTTTTATTGGCCAGTTGTCCGCAAGCGGCATCAATGTCCTTTCCACGCGATCTACGCACATTCACTATCAAGTTACATTTTTCCTCTAGGAACTGAGAAAAGGCATCTACTTTTTCCGGATCGGCTTGCTCGAACTCAGCATCGTCGATAGGGTTGTATTCAATGATATTGATCTTGCAGGGTACATTTCGCGCAAAAGCTGCCAATTCACGTGCATCTTCTAGCGTATCGTTGAAGTCTTTGAATATGATGTACTCAAAAGTAACTCGGCTTTCCGTCTGCTCATGAAAATATTTAAGCGCATCGATCAATGATTCTATGTTGTTGGAATCATTAATCTCCATGATTTTGCTTCGCTTCTCATCGTTGGCTGCATGCAGAGACAAAGCAAGATTAAACTTCACCTTATCATCTCCAAGTTTGCGAATCATCTTCGCTATACCCGCTGTAGAAAGCGTAATACGTCGAGGAGAAATGCCCAATCCATCAGGACTCGTAATGCGGTCGATACCGGCCAGCACATTTTTGTAGTTGAGCAAAGGCTCTCCCATCCCCATGAGAACAATGTTACTCAATGGGATTTGGTATTCACTTTCGGCAAGTCTACTGAGGTAGAGCACCTGATCATAAATCTCGCCACCACTCAAATTCTTGAGCAACTTCAACTTACCAGTGGCACAAAATTTACATGCCAAACTACAACCGACTTGCGAACTGATACACGCAGTCATACGTGAAGCAGTGGGAATCAAAACGCCTTCAAAAACCTGTGTAGGTCCGGCTTGAAAAGCCAATTTGATCGTTTTATCCTTGCTTATTTGTTGCTCCGTAAGGTGAATGGTATCCAGTCTGAAATTATCGGCGAGCACTTGTCGAGTTGACAATGAGAGATTGCTCATCTCATCAAAACTATGGCAGCCTTTTTTCCACAGCCACTCCCACACTTGATTGGCCCTGAATTTTTGTTCTTTGTTGTCCACAAACCACTGCCTCAGCTGTGTGAGGTCTAGTTCGCGTATGTCGGCTTTTTTCTCAATCATGGGAATAATCTAGCCTTCGGTAAATATTGATTAGAGCCTGAATCCAGGCTCTAATCGTTGAGTTTAAGAACGGCCAAAAATGCTTCCTGAGGAACTTCAATTCGTCCTACTTGACGCATTCGTTTCTTACCCTTCTTTTGTTTTTCGAGTAGCTTTCTTTTACGTGAAATATCACCACCATAACATTTGGCTGTTACATCTTTACGCACCGCAGTAATCGTCTCACGAGCAATGATTTTTGCTCCAATCGCTGCTTGAAGAGCGATCATAAATTGCTGACGTGGGATAAGCTCTTTCAATTTAAGGCAAATCTTTTTACCCAACTCAAAAGCGTGATCCTTATGAATCAAGGCAGAAAGCGCATCGACTGGGTCACCGTTGAGCATAATATCCAGTTTCACCAAGTCAGACTGACGGTAATCAGAAGTGAAGTAATCGAACGAGGCATATCCTCTAGAAACAGTTTTTAATCTATCGTAGAAATCGAAAACTACTTCTCCAAGTGGCATTTCGAAAGTAAGTTCAACACGATCGGAGGTAAGGTAAACTTGGTTTTTAAGTTCACCTCTCTTATCGATACACAAGGTCATTACGGAGCCTACATATTCAGACTTCGAGATAATTTGAGCAACAATGTATGGTTCCTCTATGTAATCCAAAGATGAAGGGTCGGGCATATCCGACGGATTGTGCAGTTGGATCATTGGACCCTTTTTCACAAAGCACTTGTAGGACACGTTAGGAACAGTTGTAATCACCGTCATGTTGAACTCTCGTTCCAGACGTTCCTGAACAATTTCCATGTGCAACATACCTAGGAAACCACAACGGAAACCAAAGCCTAAAGCGGCACTTGATTCTGCTTCAAAAACAAGCGAAGCATCGTTGAGCTGAAGTTTCTCCATGCTTGCACGCAGCTCTTCGTATTCATCCGTATCAACTGGATAAATACCAGCAAACACCATTGGTTTAACATCCTCAAAACCTTTGACTGCTGTCAGACAAGGGTTTTCGGCCAATGTGAGCGTATCTCCTACTTTTATTTCCTTGGCGTCTTTAACGCCTGTAATGATGTAACCCACATTTCCGGCCTCCATCATATTGCACGGCTTCAAATCAAGTCCTAAAGTACCAATCTCATCGGCATGATATTCACGACCGGTATTGATAAACTTTACTCGTTGACCTTTTTTCATTCGGCCATTCATGATACGGTAGTAGGCAATAATTCCACGAAATGAATTGTAAACCGAATCAAAAATCATGGCTTGCAGCTGACCATTCGGGTCTCCTTTTGGTGGATGAATCCTGTCAATAACCGCCTGCAAAATTTCGTCAACACCCATACCGGTTTTACCACTCGCTCGGATAACATCGTCGGGGCTACAGCCAATAAGGTCAACAATTTGATCGGTTACTTCTTCAGGATTGGCGCTGTCCAGATCCATTTTGTTCAGGATAGGAATGATTTCCAAATCGTGTTCAATGGCTAGGTAAAGATTCGATATTGTTTGTGCTTCAATTCCTTGGGAAGCATCAACGATAAGAAGGGCACCTTCACATGCAGCAATAGAGCGAGAGACCTCATAACTGAAATCCACGTGTCCTGGTGTGTCAATAAGGTTAAGGATGTATTCCTCCCCATTGGCCGTGTGTTTCATCTGAATTGCGTGGCTCTTAATTGTGATACCACGTTCCCGCTCAATATCCATATCGTCCAGCGTTTGCTCCTGCAACTCGCGGTCACTAATAGTGCCGGTTTTGTGGAGCAATCGATCGGCCAAGGTACTTTTACCATGGTCAATGTGAGCTATGATACAGAAATTACGCATATTTTTCATGCTGCAAAAATACGCTATTGCTTGTGATTGGCTCTCATAGAAATAATGTTGGGGTCGTTTTTATCAATTTATGGACACAAAATCAGTGTTTACAAGGGTTTTCGAGCTAGAGTCAAGCTGTGTAACTGGAATATTGGCTAGAATAAAATGGCTCAGCGACAAGCGCAAATGCATAAATGGCGCCCAAAATTGACCAAAGACGATCTGAGCACGGCTGGTGGCAATTGCAACGTAGATAGGTTATTCTAACCTGTTGAAATTCAAATATTTGCCTGTAAGGCTGATAAAAACACCGAAGAAAAACGGCCATACTTTTCATCTTGAGGGCAACCAAACGCATGAGAAAATCATCTATTCAAGTACATTCGCAGCAAGCATTACTCGGCGAAGGGTAGTTAATCACACTCAAAACAAAAAAAGTGAGGACCTCAGGCAACTTTAGAATGAGCACTCGCATCTTAAGACCATCAACCACATGACAGACCAAGAACTTGTTCAGGCTTGTTTAAAAGGGAATAGCGATGCCCAGCGGTTGTTGTATGACAAATTCGCGCCACACATGATGGCAGTGTGCCTTCGCTATGCTGGGAATCCCGCCGACGCCCAGGATATGATGCAGGAAGGGTTCATCAAGGTCTTTGACAAATTGGGGAAATTTAGTGGAACCGGAAGTTTAGCCGGTTGGGTGAGGATGGTTGTGATCAACTGCGCGTTGATTCAACTGCGCCAAAATAAAAAACACCTATACCATGATGATGTTGAAGAAGCTCATGATTTGAGCAACAGCGACGTCGATGTAATTAGTCAGCTCTCGGCCAATGAAATTGGGAACTTGATTCAGGATATGCCGCAAGGTTACCGAACAGTTTTCAATCTATTTGCAGTAGAAGGATACAGTCACAGAGAAATTGCCGACAAGATGTCGATATCAGAAAACACGAGCAAGACCCAATTTTTTAAAGCCAAAGCTTGGTTGCGAAAGCAGCTTGTTGCATTAGAAAGAACATAGTGAAGTTAACAGACGATCAAATACAGAAGCTCTTTGGAGAGAAGCTAGCGGATGCTCAGGCACCGGTAGACCCAGCTATATGGAGCAGTGTGCAGTCTTCCATAGGAGGTGCTGCAAGCGCTTCAGGATCTGGACTCTTTGGGAGTTTGGGTTGGGTGGCAAGTGCTGCGGCTGTTGTGGCTATTTCGGTTGTAGCTTACGTCGCTTTGAAAGACGACCAGCCGTTACCCGAGCCAGTGCAGGTGACCACTCCAATTGAACAAGTCACACCAATTCAAGCTGACCAAGAAGAAAATAAGATAGTCATCGAACAGGTAGAAGTGGAACAAATCACGGCTGACAAAGGTGTCCGAGTTATTCCAGAAGAAACGAGCTCTGCCGAAACTAGCATCGAGCAAACCAAACTTAATTCGTCTGCACCAAATCAAGAAACACTTAGAGACCAATCGACAGATACGGTGGTTTCGTATGAGATTGCTCGAGGTGCATCTCCGATTGTTGTGGCCGAAAAAGATGTGTCCCCAACTATAGAAGCTTCTAAGCCGGCGGCCAGTCCAGTTGAAATCAGTGCCAAATTTTCAGCAATTCGCGATTGGCAAGATGAATTGACCTACCAATTGATTGCCGATCACAAGGAAGAGGCTTTATTTGAGTGGTCAATTAATGGTGATTTGCATGCTGGAAATCCGCTCACTTATTCATTCGAAGAGGGAGAGCATCTCGTACAATTGACAGTAACGCGCGCCAATGGAAACAACCAAACGCATGAAACACCTCTCCTTGTATACAAGAAGCCGACAGTAGCAAACGTGAATACATTCACCCCTTTTGGCAGTCCAGGAATTAGCGATTTGTTTGACTTACAAGCAGTTGCAGTGAACATTACAATTACAAGAGTTATTATTCGCGACACCATGAACGAGGTCGTTTACGACTCTGAGCATCGCTCTGGACCTTGGGACGGAAGGGATAGATTTGGAGAGAGATGTGAGGTAATAACTTACACTTATCTCTATGAAGGTATTGACGTCTATGGTGATCCCGTATCGGGTGGCGGCCGTGTTAGAATCAACAACAACTAGATTGACTGAGAAAATACTATATTTGGGGCCGTTTTTGGGTGTTATTCCAAAGGACAAACCTTACTACCGAAATTATCATCAAACGGTCCACTTCAAGTGGTAATTAAAGAATGACCATGAAACAACTATTATTCGCATCGCTTTTTCTATTAATCACTGCGTTTGGGTATGCCCAAGGGGTCGATTTAGAGCAGGCTGATAAAACTTCGGCACCAGCAGATTGGAAAGAAAGATTTTTTGAATTAGACCGAGAAGAGCGCTTTGCTTTGTTTGACGATGAAAGTATCGACATCAAAGAGATTTACACCTTAATCGAGGACAATCGTGCGGGCAATCAGTTTCGCAAGAGTGCTGGCGGAGGCGACCTATTTGGTTGTGAAATGTGGTATCCACATGATCCATTGGAGCAAGGAACCTTGGACGGAACCAACTGGGACTTATTTACCCCCGCCTGTGGCGCTGGTCAAGGAGTTGATGTGTTCTTTGGTCCTGTAGATCTTGATTGGGACTTCTGTTTCTTCGGAACTACTTTCAATAGCTTTTACATCAATGCAAAAGGAACGCTTTCGTTTGCCGATGCTATGTGCGATTGGACACCAGAAGCTTTTCCAGGAGCTGGCTTCAATCAAATTGCTGGATTTTGGGCTGATTTCGATTTTACAGCTACCGGACTTTGTTACTGGGAAGTAACAGACGACGCTGCTATCGTGACATTTGTTGATGTAGGTTATTGGCCAGGTGCCAATGGTCTTCGTAATACCATGCAAATGATCATTACAGACGGTGCAAGTCAAATACTTCCTGCAGGATACAATGTTGGATTGATTTATGACGACATGCAATGGGCACACGGTGGTGTTGGTGGTTCAGCAGGATTTGAGGGTCCTACACCAGCAGTAGTTGGAGCTGATAGAAGCACTGGAACCGAGCATATTTCGATTGGTCGTTTCAATTTTCCTGGGTCAGAATACAATGGTCCTTATGGAGAAGCAGGTGGAGTTAGCTGGTTGGATGACAAGAGTTTTTTCATGATGTTGTGTGACGAGAATGGAGATATTGTAGAAAATCACCCTCCTATCCCTACAGTTAATAATGCTGCCTTGAATGGAGACTGGCCTTCAATAGCCTGTGACACAATCACAGTTTGCTTGAATGACACGCTTCCATTTGCAGTTGAGTACTTAGCACCTGAACAAAATGAGAACGTAACAGTCACATACGACGCGACAGACGCATTGAACTTTGTGCTTGGAACGCTCCTAGATGGTGAGATAGGAATGATTACTGGTGGTTTTGTAGGTACAGCTGATTTCATTGGAACACATACATTGTATGTTACAGCGACTGATGATGGCGTTCCTGCCGCATCGGTAACACAAACTTTCGTGATTCAAGTTCTTGATTTCGAAGCGCCACAAATTGAAATCTTAGGAAATCCGGTCATATGTCAAGGGCAAATTGCCAACATGACTGTTGAACCTGCTGATTTAGATTATTACATATGGAGCACTGGTTGCCAGGGTCCACTTCCTGATTGTGGAATTGGATACGGTGGACTGCACTCGGTAACTGCTTATCAGGGCGAGTGTTCAACAACTGCTTTTGTTGAAGTAGATGTTATTACATTCCCACTTCCGTGTTTGGAATATGATCCAAGTCCTTTCGCTTGTGAAGGTGATTTGGTAGAGGTTTGCTTCT
>JBLHIB010000058.1:0-20726 GCA_047615865.1 Gammaproteobacteria bacterium | reverse complement strand
TTTTCTTAGATAGAATCACTTCCCGATACAAAACCTCCCAAAAATATTCCCCAACAAATCCTCCACAGTTATCTCCCCTGTTATCTCGCCTAAATGAAACAACGCCTTTCGAATATCCACTGCAAGAAAATCCCCAGTAATTGAATTATCCAATCCCGTGCGGACTTCAAACAAAGATGTCTGCGCGCTGGTTAAGGCGTCAAAGTGCCTCACATTAGTAATGACCGATGATGTCGTGTTGAGTCCGGCCTTAATCAATGAAGTGAGTTCCGACTTAAGTTCTTCTATCCCCTGCCCTTCTTTTGCCGATATGGCTAGGACGTCTGGTGGCAAACTGCCATGGTCTTTGAGCAGGTCAATCTTATTGGCCAGTACGATCATTTTCTTTTTATCGCCTTCGACCTTGCGGTCAAATGTGGCTTTGAGCTCCGATATTTCTTCTTCCGTTACGGTATTGGCATCGACCATATAGAGTACGATTACTGCCTCGCGTGCCTTTTCCCAGCTGCGCTCGATGCCCATGCTTTCGATCTCGTCGGAGGTGTCACGCAAACCAGCAGTGTCGATAAACCGAAATTGAATTCCATCCAAGGCTATTGTATCTTCCACTGTATCTCTGGTCGTTCCGGCGATACTACTTACGATTGCCCGCTCTTCATTGAGTATTGCATTGAGCAATGTGGATTTTCCTCGATTTGGTGCTCCTAAGATTGCTACTGGAACACCATTTTTCACGACATTTCCTGTTGCGAATGAGTCAAGCAGACTTTTAATCGTCGCACCAATCTTGTCAACCAACAACATCAAATCTTGTCGGTCGGCAAATTCTACGTCCTCTTCAGCGAAGTCCAGCTCCAACTCTATGAGCGACGCGAAGTGAATCAATTCATCACGCAACCCGTTTATTTCCCGACTGAATCCACCCCGCATTTGATTCATGGCCAAACTGTGAGCAGCTTCCGACTCGGCAGCGATGAGATCGGCTACTCCCTCGGCTTGCGACAGGTCCATCTTCCCATTTCCAAAGGCCCGCATGGTGAACTCACCAGGACCGGCCATTCTCGATCCGCCTTCGATGAGCGACTTGAGAATTTGCTCTTGGATAAATCCTGAACCGTGACAACCAATTTCTATGATGTCCTCTCCCGTATATGAATTGGGCCCTTTGAACAAGGTAACCACCACCTCATCGAGCAACACTCCTCCTTTGCGCATAGCGCCATACTTTACTGTATGCGAAGCCATTGCCGTGACATCGGCCGAAAACAGTTTGTCACAAATGGAAATAGCCTCTGGTCCCGACAATCGGATAACTGCAATGGCCCCTACTCCTGGGGCTGTACTGATGGCGCAAATGGTGTCTGTGCGGACAAGTTGATACATGGCGCGAAGGTAGTTTTTTGATGGGAAAAGATAATCATGGTCGGGATTATCCGATTCGATTCGCGGCCTTGGAGTGCTTATAGAAAAGACAGACTAAAAACGATGATTTTAGATTAGTGAACTCTTTAACTTTTCATACCTTCGCACTCGCAAAAAAGAGACCATGAGCGTACTAGTAAATAAGCATTCTAAAGTTATCGTACAGGGATTCACTGGAAAGGAAGGTTCTTTCCATGCTGAGCAATGCCTCGAATACGGAACACAAGTAGTTGGAGGAGTTACTCCAGGTAAAGGTGGTACCGAGCATTTGGGCAAGCCTGTTTTCAACACTGTAGCCGATGCCGTTAAGACAACCGGTGCTGATGTATCTCTAATTTTTGTTCCACCAGCTTTTGCAGCTGATGCCATTATGGAAGCCGCTGAGGCAGGTATCAAAGTGATTGTTACGATTACTGAAGGTATCCCTGTTAAAGACATGGTCGTTGTTAAGGAATACCTTACAGACAAAGATTGTCGCTTGGTAGGTCCTAACTGTCCGGGTGTGATTACTGCAGGAGAGGCGAAAGTGGGCATTATGCCAGGTTTTGTTTTCCAACCCGGAAAAATAGGTATCGTTTCTAAGTCTGGTACTTTGACCTATGAAGCGGCCGACCAAATCGTTAAAGCTGGTCTAGGAATTACAACTGCTATCGGTATCGGTGGTGATCCAATCATTGGAACAACTACTCTTGAGGCTGTACAATTGTTCATGGAAGATGACGATACTGAAGGTATCGTGATGATCGGTGAGATTGGTGGTGACCTCGAGGCGAAAGCTGCTCGTTGGATCAAGGAGAATGGCACGAAGCCTGTTGTAGGTTTCATCGCTGGTGAGACTGCTCCTGTCGGACGAACCATGGGTCACGCTGGAGCAATTGTTTCAGGTGAAGGTGAGTCGGCCGATGCGAAGAAGAAGATCATGGCCGAATGTGGAATTCACGTTGTTGATTCTCCTGCCGCGATTGGTGCTAAGATGGCTGAAGTACTCGGCTAGTCTCTCAATTATTTCTTGGAATTCCCTCACTACATTCAAGCTTGTCAAGTTTTGGCCTAAATTTGCTATGCTCACAACACTCAGCTTAGTAGCGCATTAACTTTTAATTGAGCCTAAAGGCAAATGCGAAGCCCACTACAACATTATGAGAAATTTCCATAGCACAGTTCTAGCCCTTGTCTGTATCACCTTACTTGCCCTTACCAGTTGCAATCGCGAAGATTCAGACACGGTAAACCAAGACACTATCTGGACCAGTTACGACTTGCGCTATGACGCCAACGAAGACAAGTCTTATGCCAAAGCGGTTTTTCGTTTTAGCAACGCCAGTGGAACGCGCTTAGAACTTTCAGACGGAGCAAACATCACATTCAACGATGAAACAGTTCCTTTTCAAACTGGCTTTGCATTCTACGAGTTGGACATGGCCGGACTGATCGATGAAGGCACCTTTACGTACAACGACTTGGAAGGAAACACCTTTTCCAACTCCATCAACATCCCTGCTATTTCGTTTCAATCAACGCTAGACTCTATAGCACGAAACGAAGCATTTGAATTGTTCTGGGACGGAGCAGCGCTGGAAGCCGATGAGCTTGTGTCGCTATCGGTAGAAGGTGGCCTCAAGAACGATACACAGGTTTTTATTGAGAACGACGAAGGCGCCGAAAGTTTGATCTTGGCAACTGATAATTTAATGGAGTTGTCTGAAGGAAATGCACACTTCTCTATGGAGCGGATCTTTGCTCCTTACATTCAGCAAGCAACTTCGGCGGGTGGTGCTCTTTATGGCAGACACAGAGCTTTGGATACCGAAGTGTACATGAAGTGATCTAAAATATTGAGGCAAAAGAAAAGGCTGTCAACCCTCTGTCGACAGCCTTCTCGTATTAGGCAATAATCCATTCATGGTTTATCAATACTATCTTGATGGACGTAGTCAGAGAATTCGGGGTCGTCCTTAAATTTCTTTACAAAGATTGCTGATCGCACATCGAACGGCTTTGGTTCATCTGGGGTCTAGAACGGTAGAAAAGTCACCTCACCTATAAGTGCGTTATGCAAAGCTCGAATGACTTCCAATCTTTCCAGTCTCATCCTATTCCCGATGGCAATGCATGGTGCGCGCACTTCAGTTATTGCATGATTATGCATCCACAAAGCTTTGCTGCACAAGCATCTCAGCAAGACAGCTCAGGAGCTATTTGCCGAAGGCTAAAACACAAACAACATTTGCCGAAGGCTGAATCCCATCCTCCATAGGGTAGCTACACGGATTCCTACACGTGTCATCCATTTCACACATCAAGTAAGGATACCCCCCCACCTCGCACCCCCCAATGAGCCTGTACATTCGTTGCAAGAAGTAGAACTTACAACTCTTTGACGCATGGATAAGCGAATAATGCGATACAGCCAGTTATTTCTGTTTGTATTCGAATTTCTATTGATAAACCTAATCTTCAGGTACACCTTCTTTTCTTCTCAAAGAGGTGTCTTCGATCCCTTTGGCAATGACCTGTCGCTGTTGTACTTTTTCAATATATCGTGGCTGGCTGCAGTGATTGTCGTTCAGACTTACCAGATTAAAAACCTGGAACGAATGGATCGTCTGATTAGCGGACTGATGAAAACAATGGGATTGCAGACTTTCTTGGTGATGGCCTATGTCATTTTTGTCAAGAACTTCTATCTACCCAAAATTTCAATGTTCACCAATTTGGGGCTTATTCTGGTTTCTCTGTTGGTTCTTCGAATTTTGTTTCGCGGATGGATGCAGTACTTCAAGCCGGCTTCCTTTTCTTCCAAAAATGTTGTAGTGCTCGGAAGTGGTCCTCTCGCCATTGAGTTGAGGGACTTTTTTGGGACACAAAAACTGCTGGGCTATAAATTCAAAGGCTTCTTCAAATGGGATAACAACGCCTCCAATTACGTTGAAAACCTTAAGAAATTTTGCAAGGCCAATCAGATTCACGAGATCTATTATGCGCACACCAACCTGAGTAAAGACCTTATAAAGGAGATCGTGAAATTCTCCGATAACAATTTGATCCGCTTCAAATTCGCCATGAACTTCCAAGGATTCTTGAGTCGTGGTGCCGAATTGGAATTCTTCAACAGCACACCTGTTTTTACCTACAGAAAGGAACCCCTCGAGAGTGCATGGAATCGATTTGTGAAACGAGCTTTCGACATTGCATTCTCGCTATGTGTCATCCTCTTTATCTTTCCCTTCGTTATTCCTGTTGTCTTCATCATAATGAAAATCAAAATGCCTGGTCCAATATTTTTTGGTCAAGCAAGATCCGGTCGAAACAATGCAACTTTCACCTGTTTGAAATTCCGATCGATGACGGTCAACCGAGAATCGGACGACCAACAAGCCACCAAGCACGACGCTAGAATTACCAATTGGGGAGCTTTCATGAGAAAAACAAGCATCGACGAGTTGCCTCAATTTTTCAATGTATTGGTAGGCAGCATGAGTGTTGTAGGTCCGCGCCCTCACATGCTGAAACACACCGAAGACTATGGCAAGGAGATCAACAGCTTCATGGTACGTCACTTGGTAAAACCCGGAATTACAGGCTATGCCCAAGTGAGTGGATTTCGAGGAGGAACAGAAACTCCTGAACTCATGGAGGGACGTGTTAAGCACGATGTATACTACCTAGAAAATTGGAGTATATGGTTTGACTTGAAAATGGTCGTAATGACTGTTGTCAATGTGGTCAAAGGAGAAGAAAACGCATACTAAAACCCGAAAAAGGTGCTAAACCGATCCTCCCTTTTCATCATATTGAACTTTTTAATTCTGGTGGTACCAGTATTCGTTGACTTTTTCAACGGACTAATTTTCTTTGTGTCGGGAGCAGAAGTATCAGTTGGTGCCTTGTACCGTGTCGCCCTTCTAGGTTGCACTTTACCCTTCATTTTTCTCGTTAAAAACAAGTTTATTAAAGTGTGGGTGGGCGGAATGTTCTTCTTCTTTTGCGTGAGCTTCGTTATTTGGAATTACTACGCCGACTTTATAGAACTGAAAACTGAACTCGAATATTTATCGAGGATCATGCTCCCTTATTTCCTACTTGCCTACTTCGTATACCTGCAAGAGAACTACCTAATGAAATTTGACGACATCGTCAAATGGCTCAATCTCTTCGGCTTTATTGTAGGCTGCTTTCTTGTATTCTCTTTTGTGACTGGCTATGGAATAAAAACCTACGACGACAACAGTTACGGCGTAAAATCATTCTTCATTGCGGTGAACGACGTGGGACTTTGTCTGCTCTTGTGCTTTGCCGCCTGCATGTACCGCATGTTGGCAAATTTCACTTTGTTCAAGGCAATTCAGTCCGCAACATGCTTTATTGGTTTGCTAGTTACAGGATCTCGTGCTGGAACAGCCGGTGCAGCAGTAGTGATGATCTTCTTCTTGATTGTTCCCATTTTCTACGGAAAGGGAAATATGAACATGAGTAAGACTTTCAAAGTGGCGATGCTCTCCATTATGATGGTGGGTGCGGTTGCTATTATCAAAGTCGCTTATGACTACATCCAAGAATACCCATACATGCTCGAGAAGTTTGAGTCGATGGGTGAGGAAAGTGCACGTGCACACTTGGAGAAAGCAGCACAAGAACGCATTGACGACCGACCACTAATCTTAAAAATTTTCGGAGAAGGAACATTCGCCTTTCACAAGTATGTGGAGATTGGAAATACAGGTGGCAAGACCTATGCCAAAGGCAAATGGGTAGAGCAAGACATCATGGATATGGTGGGCTCATACGGCTGGGTTGTGGGTGGTATGATGCTGGGTTTTCCAGCGGCCGCACTTGTATTTCTAGGGATCAAATTCTTCACCAATGGCCGCCGATTTAGGGACATGGCCATGGGTGTCATATTAGGAATATTTGTACTTCACTCCGCCTCCGCCGGACATGCGATTAACAGTCCGACGGTAAGCACAGCGATCGTAGTTGGGTACTTCTTTGTTGTTGGTTATAAAAAAATCCACGAGGATGAAAAATTTATGGAACTCCAGGGCATTTAAAATTGCTCGAAAGGGATTATTCATTTGCATTTCAATTTACATCGTTGCAGTTACAGCGAGGAGCTTTCACTCGTTTGGATTGAGCAATGGAGATATGTTGGTCGAGAATGTGTCAGACTTCAAGAAGTATTACTATTTCACCTTTGGCCACGTCAAGGAAAAAGAAGCCATCAAGCTCGATGAGAACAATGTTTACTACGTCGACTATTCCAAAATCAAGGCTTTAGGAGTGAGCGATCAGCTTGTTTATAACCCAGTAACATTGGCCTTGAATGCCATTCGTTCATACCAAAAGTGGGTGCGTTTAGACAACCAAGACGAGAAGGTGATTTTTTTAGCTAACGCAAATTGGTTGGTCGAAAACATCAACGACCGCGGTGAATGGCCGCTTGAGCTCGATGTCTCAGTAGGTGAGTATCTGGTGGAGGCGCCTTGGTGTTCAGGACTAGCTCAAGGGCTAGGCATCTCTGTACTTTCCAGAGCCTACGAAACCACAGGAGAAAAACGATACGTGGAAACAGCTCGCAAAGCCCTCGAACCTTTTCACCGCGACATTACCGATGGCGGCGTTCGTACGACCAATGAATTTGGCATTTTCTACGAGGAGTATCCCCTTCCCGAAAACCCTACGCACGTATTGAACGGAATCATGTACAGCCTTTTTGGTCTGTACGACTTGTACCTCTACGACGACAATGCCGAAGCTCTAGCCCTTTTTGAAGCTGGTGTTGACGGACTAGATAACTCCATGCATTTGTTCGATACGGGCAGTTGGACAAAGTACAGTCTGAACAAAGTATCCGACTTGCGTAACCACTGGAACTACTGCTCTCCATGGTACCAGAAGCTTCATACCAATCAAGTAAAAGCCATCTACAACATCACAGGTCGAGAGTCATTTAGAGTCTATGCCAGTAGGTTTGAACAGTATAGAGATGAGAGCCCAGCAAACATTTTGATTTACCCCGCGTATGTAGCCTATACAGACCTCGTATGGGTAATCCGTAAAATCACATAATCACACACGCATGAACATTTTGCTAATCACCAATATGTACCCATCGAAAGAGCTTCCTTATTCTGGAATATTCGTCAAAGCGCAGTACGAGTGCTTGCAAGAGATAAACGAGGACAATGAGTCTGTAGATATTTATTGCATGCGTCAGGTCGTCTCATCGAAGCTAGGGTCATATCTCAAATACCTGTTGGCTTATGTTAGATTTATTCCAAGATTGTTCAAATCCTACGATATCATTCATGTTCACTTTTATGGCATATTGGCACCGACGGCTATTCTATATAAAATGTTCCATCCTAGAACCAAGCTATTGGTGACAATGCATGGAGGAGACATCAACGATGATCTTCCCGCAAGCGGAACAAAGAACAAACTCTTTCGAAAGTGGATCAAATCATTCGACAAAGTAATGCCTGTGGGACAAGCGCTCCACAAGCCCGTAATGGACAAGTTAGGGGTCAAACCAGATCATACTTTGTGCGCTGGTGTGGACAAACGAAAATTCTACCCACCAACTAAAGATGTCGAAAAGGACATTGATTTTCTTGTGGTAGGCTCCTTTTTACCTGTTAAAGGTTTGGATGTTTTATTGGACGCGATTCCGCAATTGGATAACTCTAAAGCTAAGTTCTGTTTCGTAGGGAACGGTCCGCTTGAAGAGTCAATAAAATCTATGCAAGGCGAGTACAATCTCGAAATTGCCGGAAACAAAACTCACGACGAACTGCGCGAGATGTACTGGAGAAGCAAATACCTCCTCTTCACTTCCCGCGGTGACGCGTTTGGTTTGGTTGTTACGGAAGCCATTTACAGCGGAACACCTGCCATCGTTTGCGCCAACGGCGGCGCCCAGCACCAAATATCCGAAGGAAATAACGGATTCATATACGAAGCCAATGAGGCAGATATTCTTACGCAGAAACTAAATCAGTGTCTAGCTCTCGTTGCCGCCGACTATAAAAAATTAGCAGAGAGAACTCCGCAGACAAACTCTGAATTCAGTCTGCAAAACGTATGCAGCACCTTCCTTTCATTCTACCGCAAACTGCATTACGGAACCTCAACAATCAAAACGAAATCCATTGAATACGGTTCATTAAATTCATAGACAATGTCATTAACATGCGCCACATCACTAACGCCAACCGCCGAAAAAATATCTAGCGGCATTGTGAAAAAAATCGTTTTTCTGTTGTACTATATGTTCATCAATAAACTGCCCAATAGCCGATACTGGAAAGGGTTCAACAGCTTCAGAAGTTGGTATGCTTGCTCCGTAATGGGTATCATGAAACGAGACAGCCATACCTTCCTAGAAGAGCACGTTTATGTCGCAGGTCCCGGAAAAGTAAGCATTGGAAAAGGCTGTCAAGTAAACGAGAATGTGTTTATCCAAGCTGCCACAATTGGCGATCATGTGATGATTGCTCCAGGCTGTGTATTGCTATCAAAGAACCATGAACACAGCCGTACAGACATTCCTATGAGTCTGCAAGGCGAGACCGAAGACGAGCCAGTAACCTTAGAGAATGACGTATGGTTGGGTCGCAATGTGCTTATCATGCCGGGCGTATGTGTAGGTGAAGGGTCCATCATTGCGGCAGGTGCTGTCGTGACAAAAAACGTGGAGCCCTACTCCATTGTAGGCGGTATTCCTGCAAAAGTCATCAAGAAAAGAAAGTAATCTAGCCGTATGCTTCCCTAAACCCTTTTGCATATGTGTGGAATAGTTGGTACAATAGACAAAGTTTTGACCCAAGAAGTCGTCAATTTAATACATCACCGAGGTCCGGATTCAAACGGACTGGTATCCTTGCGTTGTGCGCAACGACAGGTCAACTTCGGACATACCCGATTGGCAATTCAAGATCTTAGCCCAGCTGGAGAGCAACCCATATTGACTCCATGCGGCAACTACGCCCTTATTTTCAATGGAGAAGTATACAACCACCTCGATCTTCGCAAGAAGCTCACCGGTGTGAGTTGGAAAGGTCATTCCGATACCGAAACACTGCTGTATCACTTGGCGGAGAATGGCATTAAAGGAGCGGCCGATTTCAACGGTATTTTCGCCTTTGCCTTTTTCGATTTGCAGAATGCGCAAGTTCACTTGGCTCGCGACCCGTACGGTGTAAAGCCGCTTTATTATTGCCAAGGCCCTAAGGGTTGGAGTTGGTCATCAGAGATAAAAACACTAAGAGCCATCGACGAATTAAATGACATCAACGGTGACGCCTTGTACCAATTTCTAAAATTGAGATACGTTCCGGCTCCACTTACGATCTGGCAAGGTGTAAGCAAACTTGAGCCCGGTCACTATCTAACCATAGACCTAGAAAATTTGAATTACGAGAAGGCTTTCTTCTCATACAAGCCCAATCAGGAGTACAATATCCTGGAAGAGGACGCGCTCATCTGCTACGATGAACTACTGCACCAAGCCGTAGAAAGACAAATGCTCTCCGATGTTCCAATTTCCATGCTTTTGAGCGGTGGTGTTGACTCGGCTTTGTTGTGCCAGATGGCTCAGAAACTTACAGGCGAACAACTCACCACATTTACAGCAGGATTTGATATCGAGACAGATGCCAATGAACTGGAAGAAGCCAAGGCTTCTGCAAAATATTTAGGCACCAAGCACCACGAGGTAATCTTGAAGCAAGACGACTTCTTTGCCAATTTTGAAAAGTTCGTCGGCATAGTAGAAGAACCAAACGGCTCCTCTTCGATCTTCCCTATTTACTTCCTCTCACAGGCCATTGCTGATGCAGGTTTTAAAGTTGCCCTCACAGGCCAAGGTGTAGATGAACCATGGAATGGCTACGGTCGATACAATGTTCAAAATCTCATCGATAAAGTGCCTAGAGCTATGGTCGCCCCGCTCAAAATATTTAAGAACATGTCTCTTGGTGACAAGGTGCGCCGCGGTCTCAATGCCGTATTGGAAGACGACCGCATTACACGCTTCATCGAGTCGTACTCATTGTATGACGATTCCATGATCAACGCACTGTGCGGAGACAAGTTTTCGGAAAAGAATTATGCCAATCTGCACAACCTCCTTTCGAAGCGCTGCGAATTGTACGAACTCGATGACCTATCTGCAGTAAAAGCTATGAGTAGCTTGGACTTGCGCATGAATCTATCGGATGACTTGTTGTTGTACACCGATAAAATCTCGATGCACCATGCTCTCGAATTGCGTGTTCCTTTCTTGGACACAGAGCTCACTGAATTTGTAGAATCCCTGCCAGACCGGATGAAGCTCGACATGTTCAACAACAAAATACTCCATAAAAGACTAGCTCAAAAGTACTTGCCAGACGAGATTATCTACCGCAAAAAGAAGGGTTTTTACACGCCACAAAATGAGTGGTTTAAGAGTGAGAGATCATTCCAACTTCAAGAGGAGATGTCGGCCAATGGAACACTTTTCGGATCTATGTTTGACGACACCTATATCGCAAGTCTGTTCGAAGCTCACCGGAGCGGCAAGGTGAATTACGAGAAGCAGCTTTACTTGCTTACTGTACTTCATTATTGGTTCAAAGGCCAAACCGAGGAGACTGTTGACATCGAGAGAAACAAGCTATTTGTATGAAACTAATTCCACGGGGACAATACTTCCGTGTGGACAAGAGCTTCAATGCCCTTGGACTGCTGAAGTCCATTATTGCCCATAAGTATCTGTTCATCATTGCTATTCCAAGCATGATCGGATTCTCGTGGTACCTCATGCGCGATGCCGATTTCAAGTACAATGTCAACGCGTCGTTCAAGGTTCATCGAGAGTTTGACTTTCCCACGCACGCCTTGGAAAACCGACTTACGGCCCTTCAACTCTATGCTAAACTTGCCAATATTTACAATTACATTGGATCGGTTGACACCTATTCTACTTTGTATGAGGCGATATACGACTTGGATTTTGACGTTGAATATTTGCGCAATACACATAACAATTACGGCAATTCTCCTTTTCGAATAGAGGTAAATCGAAACGGTAGCCGCATTTCAGGAGTGCATTTCAAAGTCACCGAGGTGAGCGACGAGATGGTGCACCTCAAATCCTTTTCTACCAATTACTCGATTTTCGACTACCGCTGGAACACGACTACGGAGACAAGAAATACGCCTTTTGTTCTGGATACAATTCTGCCCTTCGGGCAAATGTTAGAGATCCCTGAACTCAAAATTGCCGTGCACAGAGAAAGACCATTCCATGAGTCACTTGACAAAGCGAGGTATGCATTCGATCTAGTCGACGCCAGTGTCCTCGCGCATGACTACAAGCAGCGAATTCGTGTAAAAACCCTCAACAAAGGTTCGTCCATACTTTCCATTGCGATTACCACTGCCAAGAAGGAGGAAGATTCCGATCTCCTAGACCAGATGATGACTGTCTATGAAGGCCATGACCTCGACGCAAAGAATGCCATGGCGCGAAATACCATCCGCTTTCTCGATGGTCAGCTGAAAGAAACACAAGCCATCGTAGCTGCTCAGGAAGACACTCTCGCCGAAGTGAAGTCGAAACACTCCATGATGAATCTCAGCGCCCATGCAAATACCCTATTGACCCATCACAATACTCTCCAAGAGGAATCAGCGGAGATCAATACGCAGCTGAAATATTACCGTTACTTGTTGGGCTATTGCCAGAAACAGACCAGACTAGACACTTTACTAAGCCCCTCACTTCAAGGTGTCCGAGATGCCATTCTCGTGAACTTTGTAAAAGAGCATTCGAAGCTACAGCTGGAGCGACAGGAAACCTTGTTCCACGCAGGACCTAAAAACCCCAAGCTACTCCGTCTGAATGCACAAATTGAGCAGAGCTACCACACGATCATAGAGTCGATAAGCGGTTTAATCGCCAAGGCCGAAATTGAACTTGGGGGTAAACACAATCGTTTGCGCAGCGTAAATTCAAGAATCAATAGCCTACCAGCGCTAGAGAGGGAAATCATTGCCAGTAATCGTGTGATCAACAACGAACTGGGCATGATGAAGTACCTCAAGAAGAAAAAAAGTCAAGCCGAACTCGCCCTTGCATCAAACCTACCCGATTGTGAAATTTGGGAGACGGCACATATTAAAGGAAATTCTATCGTGGCGCCATTGGTGAATCTCTCGCACCTCATGATGATGATGGTCGGACTTATGATTCCGTTTGTGATCATGCTAATCAAAGGCCTCGTGAGTGAAAAAATTACCAATGTAGAATCGCTTATTCAATTGGGCGAATATGAGGTCATTGGCATTGGTCCGTCGGTGAGAAAACGGAAGCTCAGAAATTTCATGTTAGACAAGGCCAAGTCGTCGATTAGTGAACGTTGGCAAGCGCACGCCTTGAGTCTGAAGTACTTCGCAGAAACTCGTCGGGTTATTGGTCTCACGGCTACTCATCGAAAAGCGGGTACTACGACAGCCGCAATTCATCTAGCGAAAGCCTTAAAAAATCAAGGATCGAAGGTAGTTTTATTAAATATGAACCCTTCAGGCAAATGTCTCTTCCCATCCAGCGACAAGTCAGTCTTAACAGTATTAGACCTCGTGCGACAGCAGGCTTCGTATGACGACCTATTTACCGAAATCTACAAACTCAAAGTCATCCAGTGCGGTGACTATTCTAACGACCCTTCAGAGCTATTTGAAAGCCACATTTTTGGCGAACTCATGCGCTACTTGAAGCACGATTTTGATTATGTGATGATCGACCTCCCACCTATATCAGAAACTGATATTACACGACGAGTCACTCCATTCGTTGAGCATCTGATATTCTCCTTTGCCGACAAACATTCGGAAATTAAGGAAATCGATAGCATGAACAAGTTCAAAGCACAGACAGGTTTGGAGCATGGAAATTCACTCATCATGAACTATGTAAGCCTTGAATTTCAGCTCCCCTGGAAATCCGCCGACTGGGAGTCGAACAAAAAAATTCTTCTGGAAAACACGCGTTGGTTCCTGCGTCACCCAATCCGATCTTTCATAGATCTAGTAAGAAAAAAAGCAGCCTAAAAATAGGCTGCTTCTCAATTCAACCAAATCTCAAACGCTCATTCTAAATTTGGTTCGGTAAAAATAGGTAAAGTATTTTGATATAATATCTCCCATCTCGACGGCAAAGGTGACAGATAGTGAAGTGAACGACTTAAGTAGTAACCAGCATTTCGACGACGCAATTTTACTTTTGGGCCAATGGAAAGTACACAACTATCAAATTCAAAATGAAAAATATGCTCTCGAACTAGTCAAGCCTTGAAATTACTGGACAGATCAAAACATTTATAATTCTGAATTTTCAATTTTGAATTAAAAAAAAAGCGCCCAATCACTTTGCAGTGATTGGGCGCTTTCAATTATTTCGAATTCAATTAAGTACGTTGATTGTACTGAATCTTTCTCATTCTTAGACTTAGCGGTGTGACCTCCAAGTACTCATCTTCTCGGATGTACTCCATCGACTCCTCAAGAGAGAAATCAATTTTCGGGAAAATCTTGGCAGCATCATCAGCACCTGACGAACGCATGTTTGACATCTTCTTACCCTTGATAAGGTTCAAATCAACATCATTGTCGCGCGAGTGCTCTCCAATCACCTGACCTTTGTAGATCTGGTCTCCAGGCCCTACGAAGAATCTACCTCGATCTTGCACACGGTCAATGGCAAATGCCAAAGCTTGTCCTGCTTCCATCGAGCAAAGAGCTCCTTTATTACGTCCAGGCAGTTCACCTTTGTGAGCTTCGAATTGCATGAAACGGTGAGTCATAACCGCTGTTCCAGATGTTGCTGTAAGAACTTGATTTCTCAAACCTATCAATCCACGTGAAGGAATAGTAAACTCAAGGTGCTGAAGATCTCCCTTCGGCTCCATCACAAGCAAGTCACCTTTTCTCTGTGTTGCCAACTCAATTACCTTTCCAGCAGCGCTTTCAGGTACATCAACAACCAAAGTCTCAATAGGCTCCATTTTAACACCATCAACATGCTTGATGATTACTTGTGGTCTTCCTACTTGAAGCTCATAACCCTCGCGACGCATAGTCTCGATAAGAACGGACAAGTGAAGAATACCTCTTCCGAAAACATTGAACTTATCCTCCGAATCCGTGGCGTCGACACGCAAGGCTAAGTTTTTCTCAGTTTCCTTCATCAAACGATCACGGAGGTGACGAGAAGTAACGTACTTACCTTCCTTACCATAAAATGGCGAGTTGTTGATCGTAAACAACATACTCATCGTAGGCTCATCAACTTCAATACGTGGCAAAGCTTCTGGAACTGTTATATCAGCGATTGTATCACCAATTTCGAAATCTTCAATTCCTACTACAGCAACCAATTCTCCACTGCGCGCTTCTTTCACTTTCGCACGAGCCATTCCCTCAAATACCATCAATTCCTTGATACGTATCTTTTTGAATTCGCCGTTGCGCTTGCAAAGCATATAATCTTTGTTTTCCTCTAGGATTCCACGGTAAATTCTACCGATAGCGATACGTCCCACAAAACTTGAAAAGTCAAGCGTTGTAATCTGCATCTGTGAAGTTCCCTGATAATTTGGTGCCTCTGGAATTTCTGAAAGAACAGCGTCCAAAAGAGGAAAAATATTGTCGGTAGGTGTCTTCCAGTCCGTATCCATCCAACCGTGTTTCGCCGAACCATAAATGGTAGCAAAATCAAGCTGATCTTCCGTAGCTCCCAAGTTGAACATCAAATCAAATACAGACTCTTGAACGATGTCAGGAGTGCAGTTTTCCTTGTCCACTTTGTTTACAACAACAATAGGCTTCAATCCTAGCTCAATCGCTTTTGTCAATACAAAACGTGTTTGAGGCATTGGTCCTTCAAATGCATCTACCAATAGCAAAACGCCATCAGCCATTTTCAGTACACGCTCTACCTCACCACCAAAGTCGGCGTGACCTGGTGTGTCAATGATATTGATCTTTACCCCTTTATACATAACACTAACATTCTTCGAGAGAATGGTAATACCACGTTCTTTTTCAAGATCGTTGCTATCAAGTAGCAATTCAGTGCGCTCCTTGCGCTCTTCGAACACTTTACATGCGTCTATAATCTTGTCTACCAAAGTCGTTTTTCCGTGGTCGACGTGTGCAATAATCGCGATGTTTCTCAGTTGGTCGCTCATAAGTTCCTTTTAACTCTTCCCTGCTTAATATTCTTGATTGGCACTTTGTGCAAATGCCTTGGCACAAATTCGTGGCCTACTCCTTATCTTTTTTATCAGACTTCTTCCCAGAATCAGAATCTCCACTTTGATCACCATCGCGATTTACGCGTAGCTCTCTCCCGTCGATTTCAATGCCTTGGAATGATGAATTGATCTTGCCTGACTTATCTTCAGTCACTTCGAAGTAGCTGTGATTTCTGTCAATTTCAATATCACCAATATCTCCTTTTCCAATGCGAGCTTCCTCACATATGAAATTCACCAAGTCTCCAGCTCGAATATCGTCGCGCTTTCCTATGTTGATGAAATATCTGTGCATTCCAGCTGTAGTCTTCTTCGGTCCGCGATCCTGGCGGCTGCGATCGTCTGGTCTATCGCTAGAAAAATCTCGATCCTTTCTTTCTCTACGTTCAGGTCGTTCAGCTCGATCAGGACGCTCACGTCGATCTCCTCTTTCTGGTCTGTCTCTATCTCGACGATCTCCACGGTCACGATCACGACCTCTCGGTGCGCGGTCTCCTCCTCTATCGCTGCGTTCGTTGCGATCCTTACGATCACCACGCTCACTCATGCTTTCATCGCGCACTTTGCGAGCAGCAGACTGGATGTCATTCACAATAACTGAAACAAGCTGCTCCAAAAGCTGCTCTTTGCTCAATTCGCCAAACTTCTCGTATACTTTTTCCAAAAGACTTTCTTCAACTCCTGTGCGAACAGAAGCGTCAAGAACCTCTTTGGCCCACTTGTTTACGCGCAACTCAATAAGATCAGCTGCACTAGGTGGAGCAATTTCTCTGAAGGAAACGTCCAAATCTCTTTGGAGTGTATTGATCTTTCTTTTCTCTCCTCGACTGATGAACGAGATTGAAACACCTTTCTTTCCTGCACGGCCCGTACGTCCACTTCTGTGGGTGTAGTACTCGAGTTGATCAGGTAAGTTGTAGTGAATCACGAAGTTCAAATCGGCAACATCAATTCCACGAGCTGCAACGTCTGTTGCTACCAATACACGTAGTGTACCTCCTTTGAACTGCTTCATTACTCGGTCGCGCTGTGATTGAGACAAATCACCGTGAAGTGAATCCGCTTGCTGACCTTGTCCGCGAAGTTGTTCAGCCAATTTCTGGGCTCCCAACTTAGTACGGCTAAAGATGATTCCACGAGCTTCAGTATCCGCTTCAAGGAAGCCGCACAATGAATCCAGCTTGTTGTCACGGTTGATGATGACGTACTGGTGCTCAATGTTTTTATTTACTTGCTGACTAGGATTTACAGTGACCTCTTTGAAGTCCTTATCCATGTAGTTAGTAATGATTCGACGAATCTCTTTAGGCATAGTCGCAGAAAAAAGCCAAGTCGACTTCTCTGCAGGTGTTCCTTTAAGAATCTTATCGATATCTTCTTTAAAGCCCATTGTAAGCATCTCATCCGCCTCATCCAAAATGAGGTACTTGATAGACTCCAATGAAATAGCACGTCTGTCAATCAAGTCGATCAAACGACCTGGCGTAGCTATTACAATGTGGATCTTGCCTTTTAAAGCACGAATTTGAGGGACAATATTTGCACCCCCATAAACAGCCAAAGACTTGATTCCTCTCTTGTACTTAGAGAATTTGCTTATTTGATCGGCAATCTGCTGGCCTAACTCTCTTGTTGGAGATAGAATCAAGGCTTGCACTTCGCGCTCTTCCTCATCGATGAGGTCTAGCAAAGGCAATCCGAATGCCGCAGTTTTTCCTGTACCCGTTTGCGCTAAGGCAACTAGGTCCTTTTGTCCACCAAGCAAAAGGGGTAGACTTTTTTCCTGAATTTCCGTAGGAGTTTCAATGCCTAGTTCAGGAAGAGATTTAGAAATTTGCTCAGATAAGCCGAGCTCTTGGAATTTACTCAAGGTATGCAATGTGTGTGTTACCAAAGAATATCCTCTGGCAAATTTTTTGCAAAAGTACGGGTTTTTTATGCGCGCCCGACATGTTCTACATTCGCCCCAATCGATTGATCCATTGGGATTTAATTCAGGGTCAGTCACTCAAAACATGGTCGGTTAATCCTGATTTATATTAGGATCAGATGTCACGGCCTCTTCTTCAACAAAAACGACCTCCTATTAGGCGGGTTGTCGTCGGCCAATAAGTTGAATTCCTTGCGATTGCCATGTTGACTGCCAATCGCAAGGAATTTCAGACACAAATGGACGCGATTAACCATCGAATTCAAACCTTTCTTACCGAATACTACTTCAATATTACCGAATATAACAAATTGAGTACTGGAGAATAGATGACCACAAGAAACTGTAATACAACAACATACCTTGCGATCACAATTCGCCAAACTCAAATAAAAAACAACAAACTATTCATTTCGCTCAACACACTTTTTGTATTGCGATTAAATCCCTGCACAAAATAGGATTCAATATATAGCTAACGAGAAGCGTCCTGACGGATTTACGACAAGAAGTCAGGACGTTTTTTTATGCGCTTAAAAATTCGCTTGTAGAGCGAGCAGGTCCAAAGCATTCACGACACCATCTCCATTCAAATATGCAGCCCCACAATCCTGAACGCAACCATACGATGCTATGAAGGCCAAGATATCAGAAGTATCAACCACACCGTCTCCATCCATACCACCCCATAGTATACATGAGCCAGCATCAAAAAGTGCCACTGGATTATAATTTGGGAATGAAGAATCAGTACACCCCATTTCCGTTATGTTGTCAGGACCAAATTCAAGACCCAAATCCAATGAGTAATCTAAGTGAATACCGTGGACGAAAGTATGCTCATTAATCACTCCGGAAAACACGCCATTGGTGGTGAATTGACCTATGAAAATTAAAGGTCTTCCCCCGCTTCTGAGCATAGGGCCGTTTGGTAAGGATTCATGCTCCAAGCTCCTCCTATTACATCATCTACAAATGCCTACTATCCAGCCAGCAAATCGGACATCCAATCATTGTAATTTGAACCTACCACAATTGGTTCAGAATCGACACAAATTTCATCCAGTCCTGTAATAGTTAGGTACGAGATTGCCGCTATTTCTGGTGCAATCGGAATAAACACGTCCAAATTAGCAGAGGAAGGTACAATCCCGAAAGATTCGTTAATCAAAAAAGTAGTGGATATTTAGAGGACCATTGGATTGATCGTATCTCCGTAGATGGTTGAAATGACATCATCCCTGTGCGTCATCTCAACATACATTTGGTACACTGCGCTACCTTGCTCAACCGTATTAAAATCGCCTACAAATTCATCGACGTAAATTGTGTCTACCATCAACCAAACCTGGATTGCCTGTCCTTTTGCTCCGAAACCAATTAGAGCCAGAAGGGCAACAACTATTAACTCTCTGATTAACATGGGCCTCCTTTGAATCTCATGAATACTATAAAGTAGGAAACTACCACCGAAGCGTTCTCATCAAAACCTCCTTCAAGATCCCCAAACAAACCATAGTTCATGTAGGAAGAGCAATAAATCTGTATTGGACACCAATCCATCTTGATTCAAGTCATAGATGCACGTGTCAGGTTGAGAACTCTCTTTCGGAATGGGTTCATTCCCTGTACCCAAAGTAAACGTAAAGCATAGGGCTAAACAGAAGTTAATCATGTTGAGGTAGTTTTAGAACGTCTTATCCATTCATGAATATAGCAAATTCAATGTCCAAGATAAATTATCTTCGTTAACCTTTGACTCTGAGCCACTTACTTGTCCGCCAATATTGATAAAACTCGAATAGGCCCCGCATTTTCAACCACTAGTATTTTGGATTGTCCAGAGACTACAATCCATTCCAAACGCTTCACATCACCAGACAAGGCAACTCCAAGTTCATCTATATCCAAAATGACTTCATATTCTTGACCGCCGAATATTCCGTTGTTCAGCAGAACCAAACCCTTACCGGCGTCATAAGGCACTGTTTCTACCTCTGTTCCAGATTCGTTTCCAGCAATAAGTAAATCCATCAACCCATCTTCATTCCAATCTCCTAATCCCAAGGCATTGAGTGGAGACATTTGCGCTTGTCGCTGCATTTTATGAACCTTAAAATTGAAAGCTCCCAAGTTCTCGATGATGACATGTGAAAACGTATGCGCAACGCGATGAATAGAGCTATCACTATAATTCTCGCCCAGAACGTCATAAACCGATGAGGTCGCAAATTCGTCGAATGTAGAAAATCGATGGGCCACAAAAGGCATCTGAGCGGTCGAACACTCCTTGCCTCTCACGGGAACTAGTGTACCATTGTATTCTTTACTCAAGACAATATCCCATGTAGAATTCTCATCAAAATCGCCAGCAAAAAGATGCAAAGGATGCTCAAAGCTTGGATGAAACTTGTTGTTCTCTCCGATGTTTCCAACGATAAAATCCATATCTCCATCGCCATCAAGATCGGCCTTATGAACGCTTCTCCACCACCCTTTCATATTCCGAAGAGCAGGGTTTTCGACCGTTTCAAAGGTGGTTTTTCGGTTCATGAGCACGGTGATATTCATCCATTCGCCCACAATCATCAAATCAATCAATCCATCATCATTTAAATCTTCCGCAATAGCGTCGGTGACCATGCCCAAATCTGCGTTCGAGACTAAATACTCATCCGTACGATCGATTAGGTTGCCACCTTCATTCTTGTAAAACGCCGACTTCCCCGATTTCCCGTATTCACCAGGAACATTTCGACACCCTACGAACAAGTCCATCCAGCCGTCGTTGTCCACATCAAATGGCAGCACTAATCCCGAGCTTGTTTCCGAAGCGAAATAATTAGCCGAAGGGCTAAAATTCCCTCGCCCATCGTTGAGATACAAGACGTCCTTCAAGCCTTTTTCGCGACCTTCAAATTCACCTCCGCCTCCACTTGCCGCGATTAAGTCTAAATCTTGGTCGTTGTCAACGTCAAAAAAGCAAGCATCTATGATTTCCGCGTTTCGATTGGGTTTAAATTCTGTTTCGCTAGCGGTGAATACGCCATCCTTTTGCAGGAACAAACTAGAGG
>JBLHIB010000057.1:0-21247 GCA_047615865.1 Gammaproteobacteria bacterium | reverse complement strand
AACCAACGGATTACACGATTACACTAATTACAACCAATGAATGTGGCATTGATACTGCCGAATATACAATCACGGTTCTGCCAAATACTGTTACTGCTTTTTTCAATACAAACGTAACTTCAGGATGCGAGCCTCTCGAGGTTGAATTCACAGATTTCTCGGAGAACGGAACTGTTATCTCTTATGATTTTGATGATGACTCATTCACCAGCGAGCCGAATCCTACCCATGTGTTCTTGGAGTCTGGGTTTTATACGGTCTACCAATATGTGAACAACGGCTGCAGTTTTGATACCACTTCTACCACGATTGAGGTATTCAATTCTCCCGACTTGGCTTTTACAAATGATGTTCCCAATGTATGTGCCAATCAACCTGTTCAATTCATCAACCAGTCTGAGGAGGTGAATAACGTAAATTGGGACTTTGGAGATATGACGACTTCGGATGAAACCAACCCTTTTCATACTTACACTGATGGAGGAGGAGTCTTCACCGTTACGTTGTCTGGAACATCTATTTTCAACGATTGTGTGAGCACTATTCAACAAGATTTTACAGTGTTTGAGGTCCCAAGTGCTGGATTTGAAATTGACGAGATCGTAGGCTGTAGTCCTTTCGATGTGCAGTTTTCAAATACTACCACTGGCGGATTCTTCTACCAATGGGATTTCGATGATGACAATACTGATAACGGGATCAATCCTTCGAACATTTTTTACAATTTCACGGCAGATCCAGCCCTCTACACAGTGACCTTGATCGCACAGAATTTTGAGCTTTGCGCCGATACATTCCAAGTCAATTTAATTGTCTCGCCAACTCCTATTGCAGATTTCGAATTGTCCCTCACTGAGAGTTGCTATTTCCCTCAGCTGATTACGATCATCAACAATACCCAGTTTGCCAATGGATACGATTGGGATTTTGGAACGCTAGGAACTAGTACCGTTGTTCAACCTGAACTACTAATAGAAGACGTTGGAACCTGGCCAATATCTGTGAGCGCATCAAACTCATTTGGATGCGAAAATTCGGCCTTTGATGAAGTGGTCATCCATCCGTTGCCAACTTTAGAATTTGCTGTAGATGCTCCTTCGGGATGTATCAATCATGAAGCCAATTTTGTGAACTTCTCGGAAGGAGCAATAGGCTACCAATGGTATTTCGGTGATGGTGCGGGCTCAAATGCCGATGACCCTTTCCACCTGTACACTGTGCCCGGAACCTACGATGTAACACTCATCGCAACAACCGATCAAGGCTGTGCGGATACTTTAATCATGGAAGAGTATTTACAAGCTTTTCCATTGCCTTATTCTTCTTTCAACTTTTTTCCTGAAGATCCAGATGTATGGACCCCAGGTATTCAGTTCGAGGACCAAAGCGCTGGCGGTGTGGTCAGCTGGGTATGGGATTTTGGTGATGGAACTTTTGGAAGTGGAGCCAATCCATACCATACATACCATGAAGCCGGAAGCTATATCATTGAGCAAACAGTTTACAATGTCTACGGTTGCGAAGATGTGTCGCTTAGGAATATAGAGGTAGATGATAAATTCAACCTCTACGTGCCAAATACCTTCACTCCGGATGAAGACAATCACAACGAACACTTCTTGCCGCAGATGTCAGGTAAAGGATTGGTAGAGTTCTACGAGTTCAAAATATTTGACCGATGGGGAATCAAGGTTTTCGAAACAAATGATGTAGACGAACCATGGGTTGGAGACTACCAGGGAAATGATGATTACTTTGTCCAGGATGACGTATTTGTCTGGCAAATCAAAGTTCGCCTAAGCAACGATGATGAGTCACGTTATTATACAGGTCATGTGAACATGTTTCGATAAATTACATTATTACCGACCCAAGGGGTTTGATTTTGCTTTCGTGTATGATGGTGTAAACTAAAACCAACAGGATAAAAAAGATCTACACATTAACTTCTTGCCTTGCTTGCAATTGGAGCCGTTCAAGCTCAACTATCACCTGTTTCAATCCAACTTGTTTATTCTGACGATCGAACAGTTGAAGGATATCCAGAAGTATTCAATACACGCGCATTTCGAAGGAGCAGATGACTTCTTAAGTGGAGTGCATGCATTTCTGGACGAACAACCACTTACCCTCGGAAGTTCAATAAATCAAATTTGGAACTCTGCGTTTGGTGGAGTTACTCGTAATGATATCAATGATATTATTATTCAACAAATACCTGCTGTTGCCTATGATTCGGATATCGCTATAGGCTCAGATTCAGATGCTCCTGGCTCAGTTCAGTATCTTGCAATTGAACCTTCAACAGTTTTTCAGGATCAACTTCATGTTAGTGGAACTGAGGATGAGTTTGATACCAATCTTATCATTGAGGACTGAATATGGTTCAATTTAATAGGGGACGCAGATGCTACGGCAACAGGAAGCGATAATGAAGTGCTTATTGCTCAAATTGCTACAGATGGAGACATCGAAGTTTGTCTAACTTTCCAAGTTTTTCCAGGAGGAATTAACGGCGATCTTACTATGTATAACAATTTTTGCGAGGCTGCCCAAGTACCTACATCAGTGAATGAAAATGTAGTCGCAGATTTTCAGATGTTTCCAAGCCCAGCAAATACTTCTACTCAGGTTTCTTTTTCAGACGAGCTTATCGGCGGTCAATTAGAGATTTTAGATTTGAGCGGACGCGCTGTTTGGAGCAAGCAAATGAACAACAAGGATCTGAATGTAGATGTCTCTGCATTTGCCAAAGGCTTGTACCTTGTAAGAATGAATAACGCGCAAGGCCACGCTTTGAAAGTACAAAACTAGTGGTCGAATAATACTTAAAAGATCAAATGAGAAAGCTTCAGGTGACTTTCATCTGAAGCTTTTTTTACTGAATTTCAATGAATAGCTCGGCTAGATTTTCAGGCAAATGCAATTACTGCTTACCACTAACGTACTCGATTTTTTCGACCTCCACTCGTGATTTGAACACACCAAAAGCCACCATAGCCATGCCGTTATCCAACTCTAGAACTGTTCCTCGTTCTTTGCCGGCCAAAAGCTTCACAATGCAGCCGACTGAGATCTTTTCTACGTTCTTTTGACGGTTCTTCTTGACGGTTTTTTTCTTCTGGATCTTCTCCTTCAGCTTTGATTTAATCTTAACCTCTTCAGAACGTCCTTTTTCAATCCCCAAAAAATTCCTCAACTCGCCCAATAGTGCTTTGTTGTTGCCGCGTGTGCTGTAGTCGGTGATGAATTTTTGCAGTTTTTTTCCCAGTGTTAGTAGGTCGTTGTTTTTGTCGACCATCTTTTGCTGACTGGCCAGCCGTTCCTCGTATTTCGTTCTTCGCTTTTCGAACTCTACCCTAGCTACCTCAGCTTTTTGCTCTCTATCGAGCATCTGGCCGTTCACTTTGGAGACTTTTCCTTTCTCCTTTTGCAGGTCGGCAATCAATTTATCCAAATTCACCTTTCGGTCGTCCAACTTCCCTTTGGCTTTTTCAATTAGGTCTTTTTCAATGCCGTTGATTTCAGCTACCTCAAAAGTAAATGAACTTCCTGGCTGACCGATGGATAGCTCGAACAACGGTTCGAGAGATTCTAGGTCAAATAACATGCAGCCATTCACTGCATTGCGAAGTTGAGCAGCCTTTGTTTTGATGTTGGTATAGTGCGTTGTGATTACCCCAAATGGCTTTTTAGAGTATAGCTCTTCAAAGAATACTTCTGCCAAAGCGCCACCAAGATCGGGGTCAGAGCCTGTTCCAAATTCATCCAGGAGGAGCAGGGTCTTGCGATTGGCTACTTCCAAAAAGCCCTTCATGCGTTTGAGCCGATAACTATAGGTGCTCAGCTGATTCTCGATGCTCTGATTGTCACCAATATCTGTGAGAATCGTATGAAAGAAACTCATGGTACTTGAAGAATCGCAAGGAACCAAGAGCCCACTTTGCAACATCAGTTGTAAAAGGCCTACAGTCTTTAATGTGATGCTCTTACCACCCGCATTCGGTCCAGAGATTACAAGAATCCGGTTGAACTTATCTAGTGAAATGGTCTGTGGAATCGTTTTTTGTTGATTCTTTTGATTGGTGAGCAATAGCAATGGATGGTAAGCGTATTTGAGCATAATCTGCGGCTCTTCGCTCAGGCCTGGTAAATCTGATTTTAGCAATTGAGCCAATCGAGTTTTCGCCTGAAGAATATCGAATTCAATCAAAGTGGTCTGATACAAATCCAAATCAGGACTGAACTCCATCAGTTTTCCCGTCAGCTCTTGTAGAATTCGACGGATTTCTTTTTGCTCATCATCAGCAAGTTGTTCCAATTCAAAGTTCAATGCAATATTTGCCGAAGGCTCAATAAACGTCCAGTTACCCGTCTTTGATGAGCCAATAATTTGGCCTTTAACCTTCCTTTTATGTCCGCTCAATACAGAGAGGACACGTCTTTCGCCTACAAAAGCTTCTGTTGTCTCTGCCAGCCATCCTTGGGCTTTTAGGTCGCGTGCGACACGATTGAAATTGCGATTTATCTGCTTGCGCACATGGTCCATTGATCCGCGCACTTCCTCCAGAAATGGTGAGGCCGTATTTCGAATTTTACCTTTGTCGTCGATCACTTTAATGATCATCTGGACGAGCTTGTCGTTCTTCTTGATGTCTTTAATGCGCTCACGCAATTGGGGAAAAGATAGCCTTTCAGCTTTGCGAAAGAAGTCTATTACTTCATGGGCCAACTGAGTGAGTCGCAGGATGTTTTGAATTCCTACCACCGATAAGGTGGATCCTCTCAACTTCAGCATCTCCAATTCCTTAGGGATCTCGTCGAACTCGACCCGAGGAAAGCCATGTGACTCTTGCCGAATAGATAAGAACTCTCGCCCTTCTTGCAATCGTCTCCTGCATTCCTCAAATGTAGCCAAAGGGGATAACGTCGCCATATAAGAACGCGCCGATTCACCATGACTAAAGTCTTGTAACATCTCGGTGATCACGTCAAATTCAAGATCGCTAAGCGCTTGTTGGTCGTATATATATGACATATGCGATGCAAAAATACAAACTATGCCTCTGATCAGAAGAAGCGTTTATAATTACAAAGAGTAGATTTTATATTGTGGCCGCACGAACAATTCGCACAGAGTTAATTCCGTCCTTGGAAAGAGTAATTCTCTCTTCCATTTGAAAGCCCAGTTTATGGTAAAAATCATAAGGTAATTTGTAATTTTCTCCGTCGGCCATGATATGATTAGGGTCTGTCAGAACCCAACCAAAAATCGTTTCATCCCTAGGGAGGAGTTCCATCAATTGACTGCCCACACCAATGCTTTGATGAGCTCGAGAAATGATAATGGCAAACCAATTGGCCTCGTCACGCTCAAACCTCACTAACCAGCCATGTACATTCTTCAGAGTATCTTTGACGACAACATGTTCGGCATTTTTTAAAGACGCTAAGTAGAGCTCCAGACTCTCCAAGTTTTCGTGCACGAGCTGCTTGGGATATTCCGAGTTCCATAAGCGAAGGATACCTATACGCTCTGGTTTGGTGAGTTTGTGTTTTATCTCAAACTTCATGAGTCTTGCTTTTGCGTGATCCTTGACTCAAGGAATGGGATGATAGTGTCTAGATGGGATAGTTCGAACCAAGTCGCAGGCTGTTTTTTAAACCAGGTCAATTGACGCTTGGCAAAGTTTCTTGTGTTCTTTTTAATTTTTTCTATAGCCTCCGGTAAATTGATCTCGCCGTCCAAATGCTCAAATATTTCTCGATAACCAACGGTTTTTAGGGCATTCTCCTCACGTTTTGATTGCAGATGTATTACTTCATGCACCAACCCGGTCTCAATCATCATATCCACGCGCATATTGATGCGATCATAGATGTATTGTCGATCAGCGGTAAGGCCTATTGTGATGACTTCAAAAGGACGTTGTTTTTCCTGCTCTTTGTGAAATGACGAGAAAGGTTTGCCGCTAGTCAAACACACTTCCAATGCACGCACAACGCGCTGTGTATTGAGGTGATCCATTTGCTCGTAGCCCACAGGGTCCAATTCCTTTAGCCTTGACTGCAAAGTTTCAAATCCGTCGGTTTCCAATTCCGCTTTCAATTTTTTTCTCAGAATGATGTCAGCTGGCATGTCGTCCAAACCTAGGCATACAGCATTCACATAAAGGCCACTTCCACCAACCATCACAACCACGTCTTTGTGTTCATGGATTTCTGTAATCTTCAGCATTGCAGCGCGTTCAAAGTCACCCGCAGAGTATAGTTTGTCTACAGGCAAAAAATCTACGAAATGATGAATTGCCTGCGCTCGTTCTTCAACTGATGGCTTGGCAGTACCAATAGCCATTTCTTGATAGAACTGCCGTGAGTCGGCCGAGATAATTTCGGTATTGAAGTGATTGGCTACCTCGATTGCTAGAGAAGTTTTCCCAATCGCTGTGGGACCTACAATGGAGATGAGTTTCTTTGGAAGAGACATTAAAATTCCTCCTTCCAATCGTCTAGATTCTCAAATTCGTCTTGGTGAGAATCGTCACCTTCTGAGTCGTCCATGTCGCTCAAGTATGCGTCAATTTCAGGGTCTCCAGTGAGGTCGGGCTTCTTTTCCTTTTTTTCTTCTGCGCCTTCCTCCAGAAAATCGAAATCAGCTCCGAAGTCGATTTCTTTCTCTTCAATCGCCGGGGCCTCGCCGTATGCCATTGCCACCCTTGGATAAAGTGTTGAAGGAGCCGATTTTTTGATTTCCTGCAACTCGATGTAGAAACACCACATGCGCATGAAATCGTATACATAAACCAATTTTTCGTCAGGCTTTGAAATTTTAGAGTTCAGAACCACCGAATCCATGCCTTCTCCAAGCCCTGATTCAGGTTCGCCCATATCCATCAAAGGAATTTCATCTCCTCGATCCCACGTTTCGTTGCTCATGTAAAATGAGGCCATTTCGCCTGGATCCCAATCAAAAGCACGAAGTATAGATTCGTGCAAGTCCAAAAACGTTCCAGTAGTCTCAATTTCGATGTCTCGAAATATATCCTCATCGGTGTCTATGATTACGCGAAATTTAAAGATATTCATGGCTGCGACAAATTGAATTGCAAAGCTACTAAGTGTACCGATTAACAACTAGAAAATTACGACAAGATTCAATTCAATTTTGATTTTTCTTTGAAGCCGCTCTCCTAAACTTAGGTTGTCGTAGAATTTGCCAGCGCCTGCGTGCAATCCATGGTCACCAAAATACCATCCAGCAAGACCTTCGACATGTAGTTTATGAGCTTTACACCCAGATCTATATCCAGTGCCTAAACCGTAACGCATTGTCTGGTATCGATTTGACTCCAATGTGGGCTCGTCAAACCTAAACCCTTCTGCAGATTGTCCAACTCCAGTTTGAGCTTCCTCTTTGTAGCTGTTCAGGTGTGCGAATGAAGATAAGAACCATCCATAAGGTCCAGGATATTTGAAACTGAAGTACTTTCTTAAAGATGCTTCTAGGCCAAGTCCGCGAACAACATATGTGTCGATGCTTGCACTCGGCGAATCGCTGGATCGATGAACATATCGACCCCCATCAACGTTGAGGTTATATCCCCAAGAACTGGAATCTGCGGAGTACTCGTAACCGAGCATAAAAATGGGGTCTTGCGTAAAGAGATAGTTGGCATTTACACGCACACCATGCTGCTGCCCGGAGGCAATAGTCGAAAATAGCAGGAGGACAAGCCCCAGCAGTAAATTCGGATTCATAATAAGGTCAAAAGTTAGGTTAGCCTCGTAAAGATACGAATTTTAGATCGAGCGTTGAATTCCCTGTAGGCTAATAGAGCCATGACTAGCATGGTATGCGACCTTGTTTTTGATGATTAGTAGCAGCTGTGGAGATTGATGCTCAACTCCTGTTTCGCTTGATATGGCGTTGCTTATGTCGCGATGTTGGATGAGATCTAAGAAATACGGAAGGACCTGTTCTTCAGAAAAATCCCACGTCATTTCAAGCTGCTTGCGCGCCATGAAGCTCACAGAGCATCGAGTACTGTGCTTGAATATTGCAATCGGTTGTTCTTCAGACTTGGCTAAAGCCGATTCTAATTCCGAGATCGAGGTGAGTAGGGTCCAGTTCATAATTTCAAGGCTAAGTTAGGTCTAAAATGGCTAGTTTTGCGGCAAATTTGATCCTAATGGATACTCGTATCATAAAAATCGCTGTCGCCGCAGCTGCACTGGCATATACAGTTTATAGTTTCATCGTTGGCCGGTGGGGAGTTGGAATAGTAATGATTCTCGTTACTGCCGCTTTGGTATTGGTGACTCTGCGCAGCATGCGCTTGATTTGGGCCTTTCTACAACTTCGTCAGCAAAAGTTCGATAAGTGTGGTTCCATCTTAGCGAAAATCAATCCTGACAAACTGTGGAAGTCTCAAAAGGCCTATTACCACTACCTTCAAGGAACTGTATTGTTGCAGACCAACAACATCACAGGATCTGAAAAGATGTTCAAGAAAGCTTTGAGTATTGGGCTGAGAGCTTCTCATGATCGTGCGGGATCGAAATTGAACTTGGCTATGATTGCCATGGCGAAACAAAAGAGAAAAGAAGCTCAGATGTTAATTGTTGAGGCCAAAAGAATGGATACGAAGGGAGTATTGGCTGCCGATATTAAGCAAGTTGAGAAAATGATGAAGGCTCCGCCGAAGGTTATGCGTCAGCAAAGACGTTGATTTTCGCACTTGGTTCACGAATCTTGGTGAACTGAGGCTCTTTGAATTTTTTGAAGCTTACCCATGAGGTGCAAGCTTTTTTTATGCAAATCCCTAGAAAGTTGGTCATAATGCTTGTCCAAATCAGGTGTCCCTTTTCGGTGATTGTGGGCGTCAATCTTGATCGTTAAATAATTGATTTCATCTGTAGTCTCCTTGATTAGTCGGTTCAAATCATCGCCACGCTGAGGATAATGGATAAGATGACGAAAACATTGTTCGATCACATCATTTAGCAATGTATGTACGGCAGATTTTAACTGGACACGGTCAGTGGGCATAAGGTTCAGATTTTAGTTAGCGGGCGAAGTAATATAGCACTAAATATTGAAATCTCGAAATTTCCAGACTGATCGGCCTTTCTCGACGATCGAGTGGGAGAAATTCAAATTTCGTCGAAATTGATTCTAACCCATTGAGGCATTAGTATTTAGGTTGAAGAAAAATCACCCTACTTACTAGAAGAGTCAATAAGGTTTGTAATTCGCACTAAGCATTTGAAACGTCCTCCTGAAATGATTGGAGTAAGAGTAAATCATCAATCCGTTGTCCTTGGCATTTGAAACTTCTTCTAGACACTTGCTCTTAATCTATTTTAAACCAGAATATTTGCCTTTAGGCTAAAAAAACAAAGGACTATTAATAGTTGAGCAAGTCATTCACGGCTTCACCAAGTCGCTTCTTAGCTAAAAAATTCTCCTCAAGAGCTCCTGCAAACGGAACCGGAGTATCTAAACTTGCAACTCTCTTTACAGGTGCATCCAATTGTTCGAAGCAATGCTCATGAATCAAAGAACTGATCTCTCCGCCAATTCCTCCAGTGATGCAATCTTCATGCAATACGATCACTTTTCCCGTCTTGCGAGCCGAAGTCAGTATTGCATCCAAATCCAAGGGAGCCAAGGTTCTTAAATCAAGCAGATCGGCATCTAACGAGTGCTCATCGATGTATTCCAATCCCCAGTGAACTCCTAAGCCATAGCTGATAATCGAGATAGTTTCTCCCGTGCGACGCAATGCAGCCTTGCCAAATTCGATGCTGTAATAATCTTCGCTTACTTCTTCGGATAGACTGCGGTATAAAGATTTGTGTTCGAAGAAAAGAACTGGATTCGGGTCTTCGAAAGATCGGCATAAAAGGCCTTTCGCGTCCGAAGGAAATGCTGGGTATGCGATGCGTAGGCCAGGAGTGTGGAAGAACCATGCCTCGTTACTCTGACTGTGAAAAGGACCCGCGCCAACTCCCGCGCCTGTCGGCATTCGAACCACGACGTCGGCATTCTGTTGCCAGCGATAATGAATCTTTGCGAGGTTGTTGATGATTTGATTGAATCCGCAGGTAACGAAATCAGCAAACTGCATCTCGACCATAGCTTTGTAGCCCGATATCGATAGTCCTAAAGCTGATCCGATAATAGCGGATTCACAAAGTGGTGTGTTGCGCACTCGTCCAGAACCAAACTGGTCCAAGAATCCTTCCGTTACCTTGAAAACACCACCATAATCGGCGATGTCTTGGCCCATAAGAACCAAGTTGTCATGCTTCTCCATAGATTGCTTCATACCTGAAGAAATCGCATCGATGAATCGCATTTCTTTTTTATTCTCCGTTGGCGCGGTTATAGCAATGTCGAAATCCTGGTACAAAAAGTCAAACTGCGCTTGGGTGTCCACCTCCACCGGAGGAAGTGCAAGTGACTCTTTAAGCTCGGTATTGATATGTGCCTTAATCTCTTCACGAATCTCACCAACGATCGACTCGTCTAAAATTCCTTTTTCAAGCAAAAAACGCTCGTAATTGTCAACGGGATCCTTTATTTCCCATGACTCAATGAGTCCTTCGGGATAATATTTAGTTCCTGATGCCTCTTCATGTCCGCGTCTTCGAAATGTCATGAACTCCATGAGTATTGGACGTGGATTCTCACGAATTGATGCTGCTGCTTTAGAAACAGCCTCGTAAACAGCAAGAATATTATTCCCATCCACTTGGATCGCATCCTCTTCAGGAATACCATAACCAATGGCTTTGTCGATGAATTGCTTGCATCGAAATTGCTGACTAGATGGAGTGGATAGTCCCCATGCATTGTTCTCGACGCCTATGATGACTGGCAATTGCCAAACAGCAGCCACATTGATCGACTCATGAAAGTCTCCTTGACTCGCGCCACCATCTCCGGTGAAAACGAAAGTTGCTTTTTTGTTTGTCGATAGTTTGTTGGCTAGAGCAATTCCATCAGCAATGCCCAATTGCGGACCAAGGTGAGAAATCATTCCTACGATGTGATGCTCCCGACTTCCAAAGTGGAAGGATCTATCATGTCCGTGAGTAAATCCTGCCTCCTTGCCTTGAAATTGAGCAAATAGTCGCTTCAAAGGAATATCTCGAGCAACGAAAATGCCTAGATTTCTGTGCATTGGTAAAATGAATTCATCTTTTTCCAATGCCTTGGCAACCCCAACAGAGATCGCTTCTTGACCTATTCCAGAAAACCACTTGGAAATTTTTCCTTGTCTGAGCTGGCTCAGCATTTTCTCCTCAATCAATCGAGGAAGCAATATGGAGCGATACAGATCAACTAAAGTTTCTTGCTCTAGTGACTTTGTATCGTATTCTATAGGAGTAAGTAGTTCGGTCATTCTTATGAAATTGACCGCAAAAATACAACAATCGTGGCTTATTACTAAAGAGTATGCTTCATTAATACATGGGAAAGCATGGACAAGAATGCAATGCTTATTCATATGCAGATTGTGTTGAAATCATTTGAAGCAGACATGGATTCGAAGGGTTGAAATCATAGTTTTGCAATGTGCATTCCTTTATAGATATATCCGCTCCTCCTGAAAAAGCAAGTGATCAGGAATTCCTTGAACCCCTTGTTCGCAAGAAGGCTTCTGGCGAATTGAGAAATTTCATTGATTTCAGGATCAACAAGAGATCAATTGATGCTCGTCGAAACCCCATCCTCGTGCGTTTGCGGATCGAATTGTTGATGGAAGGTGAGTCATGGGCTCCAAATCCAGAGAGAAGTTATCTAGATGTGAGTGACTCCCCGGAGATGGCTATAATTGGCATGGGCCCTGCTGGTATGTTCGCGGCTTTGGCTTGCCTTGAAATGGGCATAAAGCCTGTGATATACGAGAGAGGTAAGGATGTGCGCGCAAGAAGAAGAGATCTAGTAAAAATCACCCGCAATGAAGGTGTAGATGCGGATAGCAACTACTGCTTTGGTGAAGGTGGTGCCGGAACTTTCTCGGATGGAAAATTATATACCCGGTCGAAGAAAAGAGGAGATGTTCTGAGAACTTTAGAGACTTTGGTCTATCACGGAGCTAAAAGAGATATTCTTGTAGATGCTCATCCCCATATAGGAACCAACAAACTGCCCGAAATTATTGAACACATGCGCGAGACGATTCTCAAGCATGGTGGACAAATTAACTTTGACTCGAGAGTGACGGATTTTGAAATTGAGAATGGTCACTTGGAAGCCGTGCATGTCGGAAATTCCAGGCATCCTCACCAGTATTTGGTTTTGGCAACTGGACATAGCGCTCGGGACATCTTCGATATATTGAAGAAGAATAAAATGGCTTTCGAGTTTAAGTCATTTGCCCTGGGCTGTAGAATAGAACACCCCCAAGAACTAATTGACAAAATTCAATATCACTGCGATTCGCGAGGTGAATTTCTACCGCCAGCATCCTATTCTCTTGTGCACCAAGTGCAGGGTAGAGGAGTATACTCGTTTTGCATGTGTCCAGGAGGAATCATTGCACCATGCGCAACAACAGATGGCGAGGTGGTTACCAATGGATGGTCTCCTTCGAAAAGAAATAATCCTTTTGCCAATTCCGGTATGGTCACCGAGGTGAGGTGGGAGGATATCGAAAAATGGCATGAGCACGGCCCGCTTGCTGGTATTGAGTTTCAAAAGCATGTTGAGCAGACTTGTTGGGAGCACGCCGATAAAACACAACATGCACCTGCCCAGCGGATGATTGATTTTATTGAAAAGAGAAAGTCTGTGGACTTGCCAGATTGTTCTTATAAACCGGGCCTTGTGAGTGTTGAGCTCAATGAAATTCTTCCTGATTTTATAGCAGAGTCTCTGCGTGAAGGTCTTGTCGCTTTTGGAAAGAAAATGCCAGGGTACTTGACCAATGAAGCCGTACTCGTAGCTCCTGAATCTCGCACGTCTTGTCCAGTTCGCATTCCGCGTGACATCGATTCACTAGAACACCCAGATGTGCATGGCTTTTACCCGTGTGGTGAAGGCGCGGGTTATGCTGGAGGTATTATCTCTGCCGCAATTGATGGGGAAAAAGTAGCGCGCAAATGTGTTGAACAAATGCGCGCCGGTGGTTTAATTTAGTGTTAAGGAGGATCAATCGATGTTAGTCAGTGCCGCTGCTTAATATTGATTTTGCTTCATATAGAGTAATAATCTTTTTGTCAAATTTTCCTTGTCCTTGAGCTGTTTCTATGCCTATTGATTGAGCTAAACTCATGGCTGCCTCCATTTCTGCTTCTGTCGTGAATGCACCAAAATAATAATTGATGCTTCCATCGTCTTTTCGAATAGGATTGACGTTTCCAAGTTCCAGATACTTGTCCAGTGTTTCAGTCGGCAGCTCATCAGCATAAGTGCCCAAGAGAATTGTAAATGAAATGCGATCTTTATCAATTGAATGATTCACTTCGTCATGAGTCAAATCTTGCGCTCCTTCTCTTACCGTCATGCCGGCATCTTCCAGGGTAATACGATCACCATCTCGGTAAGCCGTAACAAATGCGCCTTCAAATCCTTGCATGAGTAGATCGATCTTTCGTTGAGCCGCATCATTCATGTTGTCATATGAACCGGTACTATAACGAGTCAGTCCATCCTGTCCCTTAAGTTTTACGAGATCGTCTATGCCCGTAAAAATGTCCTCAGAGAGGTCATAGCGGTATGCTCCAATTTGAATCCTAAAGCTGGTTCCAGCTTCAAAAGATGCATTGGCTACTGAAGTCTTCTCCATTTCAGATCGCACTGCTTTAGCTTCATTACTCACGTCAACCATACTTGCCCCATCTTGTTGGGCAACCTGTCCTTCAATTCCATGGTGTTCTAAATCCATTTGTCTTTGAACAGCTTCCGTAAGGTTATCGTAGTCACCGATCAAATAGACACTTTCGTCTCCTTGGGTCCATGACTTTACATCTTTGTATGAAAGCAGTAAGTTGATTTCAGCTTGAGTAAGTCCGTTTTTGTTGCTTGCCACTTTTACACTGTAGGTATTCGACCAATGTGATGGATCAGATTCTACTTTTACCGAATCCATAGTCCATCGTGTATCTTCCCAAGGAATGCTATCTGTCCACAACAAATATTTGTGGTGAAAGTCTTCGTCTGCAACGGTTTCGCCGTCCACATTTACCCATGCTCCAGTTGCCGAATTAGGCTCCGAATCAAGGTAGTCAGGAACTCCGTCACCATCGCCATCTAAAGCGACGCCATTGGTGTCAACTGCTGCGCCTTCAGGTGTGTTGGTCTCTTGGTCAATAAAGTCGTTTATGCCGTCTTTGTCGCCATCTTCATCGATAACTACATACTGAACTTCCCCGTCTTCATTCATGAATTGAAGTGGCTGAGATTTTGGAGTAGATTTTGGCGTAATGTTAAGGTCGTAGGTGAGTGTTGCCGAGGTAAATAAGAATCGATCATTTTTCGAGTCTCCTAGACGATTGCCATCACCTGCCAAAGAAACGTTGTCAACCAAATCGGTAAATGTCATGTGCAATTCAGTTCCAAAACGGAGTTTGAATCTTTCAGTCAGCAACATCTGAGCGCCTATGCCGATTGGAATGCTCCAACTGCGGTCGGCATATTTCCCCAATCCGTCAAGATCGAGATCTCTCAAATCTGTTTCGTAGTTGTAATCTCGATGCAAGACTGATGCGCCATCTGCGTCTTTGTGATTCTCAGGAAGGTCCCGAATCGATCCATCAGACCAATAGTTGTAATGGTTCCCGTTGGAATCGTAATAGTCGGTTTTCGATAAAAACTCAAAAGATTCGATACCTACAGATAGGTACGGTTGAATCTTAGTTCTCGTAGGAATGAAATTGCTGAAATTGTATTCAACATCAACTCCTAGGGAGCGAATCTCGGTTTTGAAATTGAGGTGTCGATCGGTAGTGTATTCGTTGACTTCGAAGTTCCCGAACAAACTAAAAACTCGCACATCTAAGTATGAGGTCAATTCGTTGGTAACGCTCAGCCGCCAGGCCGAGCCTGCAGTTCCGATGTTGTAACCTTTGTCGTCTTGGCCTACTTCTCCCATAAAGAAAAATGTTCCCAATCCCACGCCAACGCGGGGTTTGAGTTTTACGGGGGGAACGTAGAAGTCATCTTCCATTTCCTGAGGCTGGGCAGTTATGCTTGAATCTATTTGCGCTGAAGCGCCAAATCCGAGACTAAAACTTGCCATTAATATGAATAGCGAACGTAGCATAGCATTGTTTTCTAGTGCTCCTCTCTACGCATTTTGACTTCCAAGGGTTACGTTTGACTCTCCCGTGCCATAAGTGCTCCGAGCTCTTGACCTACCAAGCTTCCCAAGGCCACTCCCATTCCGCCCATCCGAATTCCACAGAATACACGTGGTGAAATCTTTTCACAGATATAACTTTTGGAGGTTCCTACTCCCATGATTCCCGACCAAGAAAAGTCAATCGAAAACGGAGTGTCTGGCAGTAAATTTGTCGATATGTATTGGTGGATGGTATCTATGACATTATCCGTGAGCTCAAGTTTATCGGTGCTTTCTTGCTCTTTGAACAAATGTCGAAATCCTCCTATCAACAAGCGATCGCCCACATTTCTGAAGTAAATATATCCCTGTTGAACGTGGAATGTCCCCTTGATGGCCATGTCCGGGATAGGTGAGGTTACCACCACTTGGTTTCTCGCGGGCTCTACTTTAGCCGCTGGCAAATGATTCTTGGCAAATCCATTGGTGCACACTGCGAGGTGGCTAGTTTCAAGCTTCCCGTGATTGGTTGTAATGTGCACTCCATCTGCGTGCTCTTCAAAAGATTGGAGCTTTAGTCCGTTGATAATAGTTATGTCAGCCTCTGCCGCTTTCTTTAGAAGGGATTTTATCATTTTTCCCGTATCGATCGATCCTTCCATTCGGTTGAATATCGCGAAAGGAAACGGCGATTTTCCAAAGCGGGCTTGCTCTGAATTGTCTTCAAATGGAGCTCCCCCAATCAAGGGTGCCAGTCGCTCGTTTAGGTATGGAATGGCATTCTTACAAGTTTCATAAAGTTCTTTTTGATCGTCCGAAAAAAGTTCTTGTCCTCCGCATGGCTCAAAGCCAATGTCCTCATCACCAAGCATGTTTCTCAAGGTTTGTAAACCGTCCCAACGTTTTTTAACAAGAGTGAAAACAGCCTCTTCCGACATCGTCTTGAGGTCGTCGAGCAGTTCGCTTACACTTCCAAAACAAGCAAAACCCGCATTTCGGCTGCTAGCGCCATTGGGCAATGCACCACTTTCGATGACGACAACACGTTTTGAAGGAAAATTTTCCTTGATTTTAAGAGCGGTATTTAGCCCTACAAGTCCAGATCCTACAACTAAAAAGTCTATATTTCGTAGGAAAGCATCGTGCTCCCAATAACTAAAATTCATATTTTTACGTTTTTAGGGGATATAAGCTTAAAACTGCACTGAAGATTTATCATGTTCCAAGGACACAAGCCAAATATGGGTCAATTTTTTAAAGTTGTTCTTTCTGCTGCTCTAGTATTTCTTTTGTCGTTGACTTTTAGCGCCCAAGATGACTTGCTCATCCAAGGAGCTGTTAAGAATAAGGACACCATGAAAAAAATGGAGAACGTAACGGTGACCGTTTACCAGAACGGTTCTGTTTACGATTCTTTTGAAACCACGAGCAATGGACGATACAAGTTCGAACTGCCTCTGGGTTCCAGCTATTCCATTAAGTTTTCTACCGAAGAGTTTCTTTCTAAAGCCGTAAACCTTGATACTAGAAATATCCCTGAAGAGGATAGAGCTGGAGGATTTGTTATGGACATGGATATGACGCTTTTTGCCTATGTCGAGGGTTTTGATAAATCTATCTTGGATCAACCTATCGGTAAAGCGAGCTTTGATCCTTTAAAGAATTCAATTGAATTTGACTTTGAATATACTGCGGATGTTACCCAACAAATTAATGAAGAGTTTGACCGGCTCGCAGGTGCAGAGGAAGAAATGGAAAAACTTCGCGCGGAGTTTGACGAATTGGTATTGAAGGGAGATCAAAAAATGTCTCAAGATAAATTCGGCGATGCAGTTGCGAAATACGAATCGGCATTGAGGTTGATTCCTAGCGATAAACCAGCACAAGAAAAACTTGCTGAAGCCCAAGCCAAATTTGATGAGGAAAACGCATTAGCCGAAAGAGAGCAGAACTATCAGAGATTGATGGCCGATGGGGAGAAGAAAATTAAAAGTGAGGACTATGCTTCTGCACTAGATTTATTCGAGGAGGCTTTGGATATTAAGCCTGAGGAGAAATTGCCGGAGGACAAAATTGCTCTAATTAAAGATTTAATGGCTGGCGCAGTTGACCAGGAGAAATATGATTCTCTGATGGCCGAAGCGGATGCCTATTTTGGTGACGAAGATTACGCGCTTTCCATAGAAAAGTATGAGGCTGCTTCTGATGTGAAGCCAGATGAAAAGCTTCCGAGAGACAAGAAACTCGAAGCGCAAAGGTTATTGGATAGTATGCTTGCAGGAATGCAAGCCGAAGCTGATAAGATCAAAAAATATGAAGAGTTGCTCGCTTTGGGAAAACGCAACATGAAGGAAGAGAACTATGAAGTTGCCCGTCGCAATTATGTTGACGCTGGTGAAATGTTCCCTGATGAGCGCGTGCCGCAAGACAAAGTTGAGGAAATTGATGAAATTCTTGCCAAGATAGCGGCTAACGCCGATGCTGATTCACAAGCCGCAGCCGAAAATGCTGAGCAAGAGCGGATAGACCGAGAATACACAGCATTCATTGATAGTGCCAACGAAAAATTTGATGGTGAAAACTTGGAGCTAGCTAGAGAAGATTATGTAGCAGCTTCTGAGCTCAAGTCAAATGAAAAATACCCTAAAGGACGAATTACTCGAATTGATGAGTTGTTGGCCAAAGCTCAACAAGTCCAAGAAGAAGATACGGCTAATTCAGACTTAGCAGATAAGATGCGTGAGGCTGAAGAGCAAGCAGCGAAAGATAAAGCCGATAGAGATCAACTTGCGCAAGATGAGAGAGGACGTCGTATGGCCGAAGAAATAGCGGAGAACGAAAGACTTGCAGCTCAGCGCGCAAGGGAAGAAGAAGCGAAAGAAGATCGTCGTGCACGTTTTGCCAATGAAGTTGATTCTTCTGCAGAAGATGAGGCAGAGAAGTATATCAGAGCCGCTCGCATTAGCGAAGAGGCAGCGAAAGCAAACAAGATACAAAAAGACAAAGATGATCACTTGGCCTTTCTAGCTATGAAAGATGGGGACGCCGAATCAACTAGAAAGGATAACGAAGGTCGTTTGGAAACACTCGATGAAAATATGACGGCAATCTATCGAGATGGCGATTATGCCCACAAAGAAAAGGTAGATGCGAAAAATGCTTTGAAAGACAGAGATTCTGCTCAACAAGAAGAGTGGATTGATGAATCAGACGATACGCGACGTAGAAACGAAGAGGCATCAGAGGCTAAGGAGAATCAGCAGGTTTTGCTCACGTCGAATGATGCACATCGATTGGCACACACAGATCGTATTGACCGGAAAAAAGAACGCACAGAAACCTATCAATCATCTTACATCAAAAGAGGGGATGCTTTGCGCACTGACAATGAGTACAATGTGAATAGTAGTAAAGATGTGCAAACAGGCATGGCCTTTGATGGTGAAAAAGTGCGTCTAGAGAACATGGACGAGGTCATAGAAAAGAAAGACGATGTTGTGAAAACGTCTGAGGATGTTATTGCTGCCTCCAATGATCGCAGGGATTCGAACATTGACAGTAAAGAAGATGAGAAAAATAGGCTGACTGCCATTGGAAAAGGAAAAGAAGACCTCACAACTGATAATTATTATCAGGTCAAGCAAGCCAAAAACAACAATGCCGAAATGCTTGCGAATAATGATCTAGACGCTGAGAATGCGCGCTATGACAAAAGGAAAGACTTATTTGGTAAAGATCCTGGTTCGCCCAAAGATATAGACGATTACAAGCTCCCTGAAGGTGCAGAAGACATTCCAGAAGGCGTAAGCGAAAACTCTTACCAACTTGGCAACAAGATAGTCATGGAGCGTACAGTGAAGATGGGTAACAAAGTTGATCACTTTAGAAAAGTTGTCTCTAAGTCAGGTACCTACTACTTCAAGAATGATAAGGCAATTACAGCCAATACTTGGAAAACAGAAACAATCAACATCGGCGATTAAAACTGAACTTACTCTTAGAAGCGCTCTTCAGTTAAAATTAAATTATTGGCTTATTGCTCGATATAGCCTGCGGTAAATCATCTATTGAATTATCTTCCCGGCTAGAATTATGTCGCAACCTCTGTTAAATACAACAAGAACAATGGGAACGTTGCCTGTCTTTATGACGGCGATTTCAACCATTTTAGGAGCGATACTATTCTTGAGATTCGGATTTTAGATGGTCCACGTTGGACTTTTGATGACTTTGGTGATCATTCATTGTTTACCAAATTTACGGGCTCCGGAAATGTGCTCTTTGTGAATGCCACCAAACAACTTAATCTCAATTAGAAAATGCCAAGAATCACGATAATCAATGGCCCAAATTTAAACCTGCTCGGAGTGCGAGAGACGAGCGTTTATGGCGAGAAGAACTTTGAAGATTACTTGACTCAGTTGAAAACGGAATTCAAGGATTTTGATATCACATATTTTCAAAGCAATATCGAAGGGGAGATTATTGATAAACTCCATGAGGTGGGCTTCAGTGCTGATGGAATTGTATTGAATGCTGCAGGCTATACACACACTTCAGTATCCATTGCCGACGCGATTGGCGCGATTTCAACAGATGTGATCGAAGTTCATATTAGCAATATATATGCACGTGAAGAATTTCGGCATAAGTCGCTTATAACTGGAAAATGCAAAGGAAGTATATGTGGAATGGGGCTTAATGGTTATCGACTAGCCTTACTGCATCTCACGCATAGTCATTTGCGCTAGTCGCTTTTTTTCTTGAGCATCAATCGAGTGTGCTTATCCACCAATTGCAAGAGGATTTTTGTTTGCTTGTCATCCAGCTGTTTTCCGAAAGCATACTTCTTGCCCATATAGCTGAATTCTAGGACGTCACCTCCCATGATCCAAAAGCTTTTGTCCATGAACTGCATGAAATTGGCTTGATCGTATTTTTCGATTCCTAATTTTTTTAAGTGCTGTAAATTGAATTTCTGAGTTGCTCCGTATCGACCAATTTTATTGCGAATTGTCATGACTCCGGGACGAATATCTATAAGCTCCATACCTTTCAATCGCCAGAAAAACACTCGACTTACGCGGAACATAAAGAAGGCCCAGAAAACAAGACAACCGATATAGAAATAACGTTGGACATCCACTTCCGTGCGAGCTGCTTCAATCAAGAATCCAATGCCGCAGGCCGCCCATAATAGCAACCATGCTCCAAGAACGAAAAGTTGCCAGCTAGGAATACGCGGACTAATCTCAATTGAGACAACTTCGGAAGTAGCTTTGAATTTTATACGTTCACCAATGACTTTTGAATTATTCATGAGATCAGGCTTCTGCGCTATCTTTTTTCAGAACGCTGAGGTATAGCTCTTCGTAGATTGGTAATATTTTTTCGATATCAAATTGCATTGCGCGTTTGAATGCATTGGCTTTGAACTTAGCCAAACGATCTTCATCTTCGAGCAGGTAGATAGCGTGTTTTGCCATATCTTCATAATCTCCCACATTGCTCATCATTCCAGTTACACCGTGACGATTTATTTCTGGAATTCCCCCTGTATTTGTGCTGATAACTGGCACTCTTGCCGCCATTGCTTCAAGCGCAGCAAGTCCAAAGCTTTCACTTTCCGATGGAAGAACAAACAAATCGGCCACACCCAAAGCTTCGGTTGGGTTCTTTAATTTTCCGAGCATGATCACATGGTCGCATGTGTTCATCTCTCGGCATAGTTGTTCGACCTTGCTCCTGTCTGGTCCATCACCAATGAGCAATAGTTTAGCAGGCATCTTTTCCAGAATAAGTGCAAACATGCGAATGACATCTTCAACACGCTTAACAGCTCTGAAATTTGATATATGAACTAGTATTTTCTCTCCGTTAGGTGCATGCTTAAGTGCAAAAGATTCAGAAATCTCGAAGTTCATTTTCTCCACGCATACGAAATTGGGTATTAC
>JBLHIB010000056.1:0-21287 GCA_047615865.1 Gammaproteobacteria bacterium | reverse complement strand
AAAGTTGGAGGCCAGGGAGTCCAGTCGATTATACTATCGGTGCCTTCGCCCCAATAGTCTCCAAAATTCCAATATTCATACCGTTGGTAGATATTACCTTGGAACAGACAATTTCGCTGGGTAGTATTTGTGAGTTCAACAACAGTGTCAGGGTAACAAAGGACTGTGGCCGAGGCTGTAATTCCTGCATTATCGATGTCCCAAATTCGAATGGGATTGAAAGTTGCCTGACTGGATCCACCTTGAATGGTGTTGCAATAGTTCTCCGCACTGAGTGAAACTTCCGTTTCGCAGTCGACCGTTCCGGGTTCATACACGTGGGAAATCGTCTGGCCCCAGTTGGTATAATCGTAGGTTTCTTGCGGACTACCATCTCCAAAATCCCAGACAAAAACACTGGTTTCAGAGACATTGGTACTTGAATTAATGAATTCAATGAGCTGGGGAGCACACGCTTGTGTGAGCCCGCCAATAGGGATTTGAATGGATGCGCTGCTGGATTCTTCCATAACCACAACCCCTTCGGTTTCGCAACCACTGCTGATTTCTGTGATCGTCACAATGAAGGTGTCAACGGTCAGGACATACACGTGATTGATGATTTCGGGAGAGGTCCATGAGGTACCTGTCTCCAAACCTGAACCATCACCCCAATCGATGGAGTAATCATCCCAATCGTCCACTGATTGTAGGTTAAAAGAGAAGTCTGTCCCCGAGCAACTATACCAATAAGGTGCGTCTGAGCTATTGCCGAAGAAGTCAAAAACTTCAGGGCATTGCGCCGCCGCTCCAAAAGGTAGAAGCAAGAGAATCGTTATCCAAGGGTGGAAAAAGAAGTTGTTGCGTGCCATTTCCATAATATCCTATACGCAGAAAGAGTGCATAGGATACACTTATTTATAGGGTTTCGACCAAAAAAAAAATCGGTCATCTAATCGGTGGTGAAATTAGATGATCTTAAACATCAAATTTATAGATTGGGATAGCCTATCGTTGTAGGCCTTTTCTGATTTTCTCAACAATCAAATGTACAGCGGGGCAAACTAGCGTGTTTCTAGCAGTGAGAGCAGTGATCTGATGCATGTTTTTTCTGTCAGTGTGCGGGTAATCACGACAAGCACCTGGTCGGGCAGAATAAACTGAGCAATAGTTGTCGTCACCGAGGAAAGCGCAGGGCGAACTCTGCAACATCCACAGACCGTCCGTATCCTTTTTGAGGTAGGTATCAATGAATGCACTCGACTTCATTTTTAGGTGAGAAGAAAGTCGATCGATGTCTTTTTCACGGAAGATGGGACTGGTGGTTTTACAGCAATTTGCGCAGGTGAGACAATCCACTTCAGCAAAAGTTTCGTCATGCGCATTGTGGAACATGGTGTCCAATTTCCCTGGTTTGACTTTTTTGGCCTTTTGCAGGAGTTTTCGAGTAGTTTGATACTGCCCTTTGGACTTTGCCAGCAATTGGTCAAATTCTGGGTTTCCGGTAGAATGTTCCATTATTGGAAAGGGTCCTGGAAGGCAGGATTTTGAGTGAATGCTGTGTCTGTCAATGTTTTTAGGAAGGATATGATGTCCGATTGACTTTGCTCAGAAAGCGACAAGCCTCCGTCAGTATACTTCATAAATGGATCAATTGTAGCTGAAGGAAGTCCACCTGAATTGTAGTGCGCAACAACTTCTTCCAAAGTCGTGAAGCGACCGTCATGCATGTAAGGTCCTGAAAGCTCAATGTTTCGAAGTGTTACTGTTTTGAACTTACCCATTTGCAATGGATCGCCAGAAACACCACCATATCCCAAGTCGGTAAATACCGAGTCGAGGCCATTGTTGTGCGGGAGATAGTCAGCAAATTGCATCGCGCCAAAACCATGGCAGTGGAAGCAATCGGCGCCAAACAATGGGGCTGCCCCTTCGGTAATGAATAAGTCTAGTCCATGCTGCTCTTCGGGTGTAAGTGTAGCTTGAAGAATCCTGCTCTTGTCAAATTTTGACTGGTAACTCACCATGCTCCGGAGGAAAGAGGCGAGCGCCTTAGCTGTTCGGGTCTTAGTTACTTCGGTAGATCCGAAAGCGTCGACATACATTGCAGGATAAATGTCAATAGCTGCAATTTCTTCAAGTGCCTCATCCCAATCCTGGTTCATTTCAATGGGGTTCGCCACTGGATCAACTACTTGATCTTCTAATGTTTGTTCTCGTCCGTCCCAGAAAAAATTAGGAGCCCAACCCAAGTTGATCAAAGCCATTGAATGACGGTTGCCTACTTCTCCAGTTATTCCAACTGAGAATTGTTCTGGGTCAGAGAAATTTGAGGCAGGTGAATGGCAGGTGCCACAAGACATTGTATTGTCGCCAGAAAGTGCTTTTTCCCAAAAAAGAAATCGTCCCAATTCAATTTTCTCAACCGTAAGCGGATTGTTTTCTGGGATGTCCATTGCTGGAAAAAATGGCATGCTCGGGAATACATATTCGGTTCCTACAGCTTCGTCGGGCGGACAAGGCTCTACAAATCCTTTTCGGCATGAGCCAACAAAGACAAGTACTAGAGCCAAAGCGGCAAATTGGTAAATACGAATATGCGTCATCATGACAAAAATAGGTTAATCAAGTTGGAATTCATGGTTGTAGATGAATTCCTCATCGGTGAGCGTTTCTAGAAAATCTTGCAACTGGCTTTTCTCAGTTTCATTTAGATTCAAAGGTTGGACGAGTTCACTTTTATTGGCATGAGCATGACCGCCTTCGTTGAAAAAATCAATTACATCAGACAACGTTGCAATTGAACCGTCATGCATATATGGAGCTGTGAGTCCTACATTTCTAAGAGAAGGAACTCGAAATTTACCATTGTCTGCAGACCTTAGGGTTACCCTTTCTCTGCCGGCATCTTGATAATCTTCATAGAGTCCAATGTTTTGGAAAGAATTGTCGGTGAAATTAAAACCACCATGGCAAGATGCGCAATTGGTTGTTTCACTGTTGAATAATTCCCAACCCGCAATTTCGCTTTCGTTGAAGGCGCTCACCTCTCCTTGGAAATGGAATTGATCAAATCGACTATTTCCAGAAATCAATGTTCTTTGAAATGCAGACAAGGCCCGTGTAATCACATACATGTCCAATTCTCGATCGTAGGCGATTCTGGACAGTTTTTGGATTTCGTTGTCGCTGCCGAGTTTGTCCAATACATCTTGAATGTGCGAGTCCATCTCGAGCGCGTTATGAATCGGTGCTAATACTTGAAGTTCAAGCGTAGGGACGCCACCATCCCAAAATAGGCTATCGACGTAGCCAATGTTGGCAAGGGAAGGTGAATTCCGAGGACCCACGGCACCATCTATTCCGATACTCGTGGTTAAGCCTTCGGCAAATGCAAGTTCCTGTAAATGGCAACTTGCACAACTGATGGAATTGTCGCGAGAAAGTCGCTTGTCGTGAAAGAGGATTTTTCCCAGCTTGACCCGGTTGACGGTAAGTTCATTGTCAGCGGGTATGGGTATGTCTGGAAACCCAGAGGGAATTTCTAGTTCGTATGGGAAGTCGTAAACGGTGAATTCGGGCAGGCTCGCTTTTTCGCAAGACTGCAATGTGAGAACAAGGGACAATATGGCGACTAGTGTGCGCATTTACTCAATGTGGACGGCTTTTTCTACAAGGGCCATAAACCGTTCGGCGAGGGGAACATTCCCAGATGTGTGCGTCAAATAGTCAACTGCAATGTCAATTTCATCTTCGTCTGAGTACCAGAATTTATCTACTTCAAATACCAAGTCGAACTTCTTAGTCTGACAGGCAGCAACATCGAAGAGTATTTCCTCATCCTTCTGGATATAAAGAAAATCATCCCCACAATGGTAAGCGAAGGGATGCAGAGGTTCAACGTCCTCGCTGTCAAGCGTGTCGGATTTTCCTTCAAAAGTTGTGAATATATATCCTGAATTCCAGGTCCAAAACATGCCTTCTGAGCCCAAAGCGCTCAATGGGTGGTCGTTGGCATATACACTCGGATCGCTGTCCTTGTTGATTTCTTCAGGAACTCCTATTCCGTAGCGAAACCCGCTGTAGGTGCCAGGATCAACTCCGACCACGACAATGTTCGGTTCATCAAAATTGGCTAAATATATACTACGAATACTCACCTCTTCTCCAGAGGTTTTTATGGCCTTCAAATTGGAGATGTAGGACTTGAAAAGATCTGTGCGAAAGCGATCTCCCATCTCGTTGGTATAGATTTCACCAACCACAAATGGCGCTCCATTCATGGTTGCTTTGATGTTGATTTGAATCTTCCCAAAATCATCATCGTAAGGTCGCTTGCAGCCATCAAAGACGAGCATAGAAATAAGCGATAAAAGCAGTAATTTAATCTTCATAAATTAAAATTAATCCCGAGGCCGGAGCCCCGGGTATTGGTTGTCTTATTCTATTGCGAAGGCAGTCGCTGCGCCATCGGCCACTAAGGTAGTGATAGCACCTGCACCATGTGTTCCTTCCAAAGTTTCAGTAGAAAAATCTATGTTCTCGAAGAACTTGTTGTAATCCACAGACATGTGAATTGTGAGCCCATCAGCTGCAACATTTTCATGAACCATCATTCCTGATATTGCCCTTTTCATTACGTCTGTTGCAACGTGAATTTCAAATGACTCGAAGTTTCCGTCGCCAGTAATGTCACGCTCTCCATCTACACGGATGAATTTGTATCCACCTGTTGGGTTCCAGTTCCAGTGCATAGCAGGATCATTTAGAGGTGCTTCTGCGGTAATTGGGTCCAAGTGGTTGGTAATCGAATCCAAACCAAGAATGAAGGACATCATGTGGACGTGGTCTAGGTCAGTAACGCCAATATTTCCAGAATGTGATTCAGCAGCACTAATCATCATTACTTCTCCATCCATCATTTGAGAACCTCCATCATCATCCATAAGCATGAAATTGGACATGAAGTAGCTTACTCGTTGGAACTTAACGTCGACTCCGTCAAAATTGTAAGGAGAATCTAAGCCGAATGTTTCTCCAGCAAACATGTGATCAAAATGAAATGAAACAGTCTGCGCTGGGTCTGGAGTGCAGTCAGCTACTTCCTCGTCTTTTTTACATGAAGTAAGGACGGAAGAAATGATTACTAGGCCAAAGGCCAATCGTGCGGTTGTTTTAAAAATTATGTTCATTGGAAAAAAAAATATTTCAAATTAATATTAGTGGTATTGAGCTGACCAAATTGGTCGCCCCTGAGGTTTTCATAAAATGGACTCATGAATGTGCCCGAAAGTGATACATTTTTAAAGACGATTTCCATACCGGTAGACCACATAAATCGCTCGGTTCCGGAACTGCTGAGGATTTATTCGCCTTGACGATCTGTGCCTTGCCATTCTCCTGTAACTCCCACTCGTGGTAGAACTATCTAGTTTTCAGCTGGAAGCTGTGCAACTAGAGCAAGCTGATCTCGGAAAACAGAACAGAAAGTATAGTCATTCAAATTGGCACCATTCCATCTACACATATTTTGATTGTAGAGGCCTATTTGGCTGAGGAATACCATGTAGTTCAACGAAAACAAGGCATCATAATTTCCTGTTCCCAGCTGCATGTTTAAGCGCATGCAGCAATGATCGCATGCAAACAAGATCGTAGCAAGCGTCAAGAATACTCCTGTAAAAAGTGGTTTCCCAGCGAGAATTTTGAGTTGCTAAAATTGATATGGGGTCAATTAGAGAACTCTCGGAGGATGGAAGATGTCCGCGGGGGACAGTGATGAATAGGGGCTCAGATAAGCCTCGAATTTCATATTGTGCGAGCACGTTTTGTTTGATTCAGGAGCAATGTCCTGGTCGAGAAAAAGATTGAGCAGGTGATCAGGAGTATTGATCAAATCGGATTGCCCATTTTCATGCGTCTTATTCAATTGCTTCTGGAGACAGCAATTTCCGTTGCATGTGCTTCCTTCGATGTCTTTTTCAATACATAGATTTGCGGCGATATAGTCTTGATTCAAGCTGAAACTGGCATGAATAGCCGTCTTGTGAATTGAAATCGAAATTATCAATCCACAGAGAAACAAACCAAATACGATAGGAATAGTCGTTCGCATAATACAAATCTACTCCATTCATCTATTAGAATCACATAATGGGAATCATCAAATTGATGGTTTATTGCAATTCAAAGGTGATTTTTGGCAACTACAGATGCTATTGTTTATTGAGTGCAACCAAAGATCCACCCAACAACAAAATTCCCCAGCGGAAAGTAACTTGCAAAGAACAAAGTCATCCCCAAAGCAAAGTTTCGCTCTCCAAAGAACTTGTCCATGATGTTGTTCGGATGGGCAATCGAAGACTTGATCATATACCCTCCGAATTCTAAAATCCCCATAAAGAATAGTCCGTAAACATATTGCTCGTACCACACCATTTCCTTCATCAAAATAGATATGGGGATCATGTAGAGCACGTAAACCGTGATGATCTGCCACCAGTATTTGAATTCTGCGATCTTGGCTTTTTTACCGAATGTGTTCATGCCTGTTCCCCAAAGAACATAAACGGCCACATAAATAAGCAGTAGCATTGGATCGGCATTGAATATGGGAGAAAGGAATTCAGACATGTGCTTGTTCTTTTTTGTGGGCGATGGCAAAGGCGCCATAATCACCATGGTGAGACATGCTCAGGTAAAGGCATTTGTCGGAGGCTGAATCAAGCTTGCCATAACTCAATTGTTGATCCATTTCCAGCTCCAAACCCCAGTGCTTTTGCAGCTCTTTTTTTGCTTCATGGCGAACCGCAGCAGAAATTTGAGAAGGGCTCAATGGGTTGTGAATCTCAAACGAACGTGAAGTCGTGTCACATTCGTTTGAGGTTACCTTTGAAGTCAGATAACTCGGGAAATAATTCGTTTGATAATTAAGTGTTCGCCCGGAAATGGACGAGATTACCTGGTTGTTAGGTAGGCAGGTGTAGTGTTTTGGGTGAAATTTGTTTTTTGGATAAGCTTGAGACTCTGATTTGAAAGCGGCTTCCTTGGCCGACCAAAATTCCCAGAATTTTAAAAATGTATCCCAAGCTTCTTGAACAAGCTCCATTTCAGACTTGCAAAGAACTTTCTCTTTAAATCGTTCTTCTTTCCAGCGAGAGCTAGCGGCCAGATTGTATGCGATAAGGTCGATCCCTATCACGCCTCCAATTGGGTTAAAACAACGTCTATCACATTGTTGACGGTTACCATTTTCTCGGCAGCGTCATCTGTAATGCGAATGTCAAATGCATCTTCGGTGTCCAAAATAATGTCTACTAAATGGGCCGAATTGATGTTGAGGTCTTCCAGTAAGTTGGTGTCAGGACCGATTTTTTCCATGTCAGCCTCTTCGGGCAAATATGGCTTGATGATATCTTTGAGCTTCAATTCTAATTCTTCGCGAGTCATGCTTCAAATCTCTTTAAAATAATGACACTATTTACATCGCCAAAGCCAAAACTGCTACTTGCTGCGATGCGCACAGGTGTATGTATCGCAGCGTTTGGTGCCCTGTCGGCTGATATAGTCGCTGCTACATCAGAATGAAGCTCATCTAAATTGATCGTGGGATGCACAAAACTGTCTTTTATTTGCAGTGTTGAGGCAATACATTCCATAGCGCCAGATGCACTCAAACAATGTCCGGTCATACTTTTTAATGAATTGATGTATGGGAAGTTTTCTCCACTTCGATTAAGTGATTTGGACCAAAGTTTTACTTCGTAAGGATCAAATATGGTGGCGGTAAGGTGCCCTGAAATCAAGTCGATGTCGGCTGGTTGTACTCCCGAAAGATTCATTGCCCTTGTGATACAGCGTTCTATTCCTTCTGGATTCGGTGCAGTCATGCTACCGCCGTTTCGTTGTCCGCCGGAATTCGAGTGGCCTCCCAGTACTTCGGCATAAATAGGGGCTTTTCTTGCCAATGCCGATTCCAACGACTCCAGCACCAAAGCCCCAGCTCCACCACCAGGGACAAATCCCGACGCCGTGCTACTCAATGGTCGAGAGCCTTCCTCAGGACTGTCGTTGTGCTTTCGTGAGGTCACGCGCATGGCATCAAAACCTGCCCATACGTATGGACTAGCGCTGTCACATCCCCCTACCAACATGCGATCAGCGTTTCCTGACCGGATGCGATCGAAGCCCATGAGTACGGCTTCGGTTCCTGTGCTGCAGGCGGAGGCGTTTGTAGTGACTTGATTGCCCAGACCGATCATTCCGCCGAGGTGTGCACTTACTCCGCTCGACATGGTTTGTGGTACGGTAGAACTGCCCAAGCGGCGGACGTTCATACCGTCAATGGCATAGACAGACTTGCGAATAACATCCGCGCCGGCCAGACCTGCACCCATGATGCAGCCTGCGTCCCAGTCGGTGGAATCGCATTTGCCTTGTGCTGAATCTTCCCAAGCCATGAGACCAGCCAGACAGCCAAATAGAACGCCATCGGCCTCCAAATTCTTGAGTTGAAGAGGGGTGAAATATTTTGCTAGAACCTCTTCGGAGAGATCAGGTTTTCCTCCGATTTGACAGCCGAAACCTAGTTTTTCCAATTCCTGGTAATGCCGAATGCCGCTTTTTCCGGCTAACAAGGCTTGCTTGAAATTATCAAGGCCTATTGCGTTCGGAGCAACGATGCCCATTCCTGTGATGACGACTCTTCTATTCATCTTGCCTCCGTTTTACGACCATTCCTGAGAGTTCGCCTCGGCACAATTCTTCGCCTTGATCGTTGGTCATGCTTACTTTGCATTTCAGTTTGCCAAAGCGGAAGTACACGAGCGCCGACTTCACAAAGACACGATCTTCGGGATAAACAGGCTTCAGAAATTCGACCTTGGTCTCGGCCAAAACGAAGTCGATAGGTTCCGATTGACCTTTTGCGATCATGAGAAAAGCTCCCAGTGGAATCAAGCCAATTTGCGCCATGGTTTCCGTGAGAATGACGCCAGGGGTAATGGGATGATTCGGAAAATGTCCTTTGTAAAAATGCTCGTCGGCCTTGAAGCGATACGATCCTTGCGCGCTGGTTTCATCGACCAAAGTAAGCTCGTCCACGAAGCGAAAAGGCGCCTCTTGCGGGATGGCTTGCAGCAATTGGTCGAGCATGTTTTTCATGATATACTTTCCCCTCCGTCGACTGGAATAATAGTGCCTGTGATCCAACGAGCTTCGGGTGTTGAGAGCAGATAAATAGCGTTGGCCACGTCTTCTGGTAAAGTCAAACGCCCAGAAGGATTTCTTTTTTCGGCTGTAGATTTCAATTCTTCGTGCCCGGGAATCATCGAAAACGATGGTGTGATGCAGATACCTGATTGAATGACATTGCAGCGAATATCAAAAGGCGCGTACTCTTTAGCAATCGATCGGCACACGGCTTCGAGAGCGGCTTTTGCAACTCCTACTGCTGCATAATTGGCAATAGCGCGGCTGCTTCCTTCACTAGTCAGGGCAACAATGCTCGCGTGCTTTTCGAAGAGCGAATGGCTATGAATTTCTGAGGTCCAATCGATCAAGTTAAACGCCATGTTATCGGCTGTCACGTGAAAATCTTGTCGGCTCAATACTTTATCGGCGTTGACGAGTGGTTTTACATTTCCTCGTGCGATGCTGTGCAATAGACAGGATACTCGTGCCTTGGAATCGGCTTGCGAAATCTCGTCGAGAGCAAGTTGGATGGTATTGGGTAATGAGGCATCGGCATTCAGCCAAATGACTTTGTTTCCTTGGGTTGTGAGTTGGCCGTTGATGTCCGACAATTCCTCCTTTCGGTCACGTCTATCGCGGTGAACGATGAGCAAGTTGAATTTTTTCGAAGCAAATAATCGAGCCGTGGCCAGACCAATACCGCTTGATCCGCCGAGTAAGACTACCCATCTATGTGTGTTCTCCTCCATCATTTCCACTCCAATAATACGCGTTGTGCGGAGAACCCTGGTCCGAAGCTGAGCATTAGTCCGCGATCGCCCTCTTTTGCTCCTCTTGTCATGAGTCGGTCCAAAACGAACAACACCGTAGCGCTCGACATGTTTCCAAACAACCGAAGCACTTCCTTTGTATCGTCCAAGTTCTGATTCATTTCGGCAAAGAGCTTTTCCACCAACTGCACGATTTTCTTTCCGCCGGGATGAAAGATCAAGTGATCAATATCTCCGATGGCGAGGTCGTTCTTTGCAAGGAAAGGATGAAGTATATCACCAAATCGCTCTTCAATTTTCGTAGGTACTTCGGGCGAGAGGATCATCTGAAACCCAGCGTTGGTGAGTTTGAAACCCATCATGTCAATTTCATCGTGGAAATGAAACATTTCGCTGTCGACGAGCGTGGGAGCCACTTCATCACTCGGACCAAGAATAACGCAGGCCGCTCCATCGCCAAAGATTGCAGCTGAAACCATGTTGGCCATACTGAAGTCATTGTGCTGAAAGGTACTCATAGGTGATTCTACCGAGACGATTGCTGCTCGTTTGTTGGGATCGGCACGTAAGAATTGGTGAGCATAGATCATCGCCGATACGCCAGCCGCGCAACCCATTTCGGTAACAGGCAAGCGCATAATGTCCTGCTTCATGTCCATGGCGTTGATCAAGTACGCATCCAGCGACGGAATCATAAATCCCGTGCAACTTACCGTAATGATGAAGTCCATGTCTTTTGGTGAGAGCTTGGCTTTTTCCAAGGCATCACTCAGGACCTGTTGGCCTAGAATCTTGACATTCTCAACGTAGGTATCGTTTTTCTCCTCGAAGCTCAGCGGTGCAAGCACTTGATCGGAAGGCATAATAGAGTAGCGGCGATCGACTTGAGCATATTCGAAAATACGCAGCACTTTACGTCGGAATCGCTCGTCGTGATCTTTGAGGTGCTCACCAATATCGGACAAGATCTCAGAAGTATCCTTGGTGTATTTGGGAACAGCCGTTGAGGTGGCTAATATTTTGGGTCCTTGGTGCTTCATTTATTCAATATCAACTGGTAGCGAAATGCCCACGACCAGCGAAGTGTATGTGATTTAAATCCCGATTCAAGGGCTAGTTTTTCCAGTTCACTCTTGTTAAACCCTTTTCGAATCGACAGCTCTCCGTCGAATTTAGCCATTGCTGGGAAATTAAAGACGAGCGCAATCAACCTAAAAAGATATACGGCCAAAAGCGAGCGTTGTAGGTCGTTGACGATTACGCAATCTACATCTTCCTTGGCCCATTGGTTCAACAATTGGTTTAATTGGTTGTCTGAAAAGTGATGTAAAAATAAGCTGCAAATTACAATCGTTTGTCCCGAATGTTTAACAGAATGCGAAAAGACATCGGCTTGCTCAATTTCTATTGAATCGTCACAGTTCTTTTTTGCAATGTCGACTATGTGTTGGTTGGCGTCGATACCTTTTAAACTCAATTTCAAAGACTGCGAATTGCCCCATTTGCGCAAAGCGCTGAGAAAATCCCCACTCCCGCATCCCATGTCGATGATTGAAATAGGGGCATTGCGATCCAAGGAATTCAATGCCCGGTTTACACTTGCCAGTCCGTTTTTTATTCCGCCCAGCCACTTGTTGACCCGCTCGATGGCTTTTAATGTACGTTCCAGTTCGACTCCGTTCACCGACAAGTCGTCCATGATTTCCTCTTGCGAGCTGCGATACTTGATGGATTCTTTAAAGCGCATGTCGTATCTCGGTTATGATTCGAAAAAAGGGACGGCGTTTAATTTTTAGCCTATTGGCAAATGTCGGTTTGAGTATAGATTCCAATTCTGTTTTAGTGAACGAGGCATCCAGCGCGCTTTGGCCATCCGATCGGGAAATTGGGTGAAAGCGGAGGAGTTTGGTTGTTACGTTAAAAAGGAGCGCCCCGAGTTTGCTTCTATGCAGACTACTAATCAAAATGCTATTGCGCACAAGGGGAAGCCAGGTCTTCAATTTGTCAAGCAAAGCATCATTCTCGAAATGATATAAAAAGTGCGACGAAATGAGAATGTCGCAGGCAGGAATTTTGTAATCAACCGCAGTGGCATCGTGTTGTAGGAAAGTAATCTCTGGAAAAGCTTTTGAGTGCTCTTGCGCCCAGTCGAGAACCTGCAAGTTGTGGTCGATTCCTATGAACTTGGCGGGTTGATTTATGCTTCGACAGGCATTCGCCAAATGCCGAAGATGGCCACCACCACCGCAGCCGAGATCCATGATGACGACTTCTTTTGTGGGTTGGGATTTTATCAGTTTCAATACAGCTTTGGTAACGTAGAAGTAGTTGAATAGCAGTCGGTTTACTTTATCAAGATCGCGCAAGACATGATCCAGTTCCTCTCCGCCAAATTCGGGGTGGTCCATGGATTCTGTGGTGGTTGCGCGGGGTGAGTTTTTCATTTTGTGGGTCGGACTACGGTTCGGTTATGGATTTGTTGGGGCGAGGATTTTATTGGCAAGCCCTTCGGGCAAAGTTATTGAACCTAGGAAAGTATGTAAGCGTCAAACTTATAAACAGCTTGAATTTAGTTCCAAATAATGTATACATTGTTCAAGTAAGCTAATGCATTCTAAAACCCACGCTATGTTAATTCGACTTTTATGATTCGCTGTGCTGGCAACATGTACAAATTATTCGTTGGCTCAATTCAATTGTGGCAATGTGGTATTGGAAATTGAAGCGAAAAACGACGTTCAATTTATGGGACAGTTTAATTCATGGGCTCCCACCCAGAACTTTCTTCCTGATGATGGTCAGCATTATGCAATTCCAACCGTAGTGCATGTGATGTATGAAGACGAAAACAGTCCTGAATTCATAGGTTATGATCAGATATGTCATGCTATAAGTGAAATAAATTACCAGCTTTCTCTGGGCAGTGGGTCAGAAGAAACGTGTATAAGGTTGCACTTGGCACAGCTTGATCCTGAAGGAAATCCTACGAATGGGGCTGTTTATGTTCAGACGCCTATTCCGTCGGTTACTATGCAGACAGAAGGCGTTCCTCCGACTATAATGACGGAAATTGAATTTAAAAATTTAAGTCGTTGGCCAGTCGATAAGTATTTGAATATTTGGATTGCAAGATGTACTACTTCAGAAGGCGATGAATGTGACAATCCTCAAAATGCAAACTGGGGGTTTGCTCCTTTTCCAAGTGATGTTGAAGATCCATTGCGCACTGGAATAGTTGTACGTTATGATCGATTTGGTTCGACAGGAGCGGCTCTCGGAAATGTTTATGATGTTTTTATACACGAGTTCGGCCATTACCTTGGATTATTTCATGTTTTTGGGTTTGTGTGCACAACAGATGATGTCGACGGCTGCATTGACACTGCTCCGATTTCACCAGATCTTGCGAGCTGTGGAGTTCCTAGTAGTTGTCCCCCTGTTGGAGATGTTGAGCCCGATGACGATTTCATGGGGAAATGGGAATGTGCTGATCAGTTTACTCTTTGTCAAGCAGGAAGAATGGTCGAAGCATTAGAAGATACAGACTTAGCTTTTCGCTACCCTCTTTGGCAAGAAGCCAATTTGATCAATACTGGCGTTCTTGATACTTGGAGTTATATTTCGCAGACGGATGCGATTCAGGCCGAGTTAATTGGTGAAAACTGCCATACGCCAGGAAGTCCGATACAATTCTCAACTGCCAATATTGATGAGTATGATGATGAAACATCATTTTCTTGGGACTTTGGGTATGGCGTAACTTCTAATGAAGCTGAGCCTCTAATATCTTTTGATGAAACACAGATAGTTTTTGTTACCCTAACGATTGGCAATTCTTCCGAATGTTCAGAAGTGGTTCTCGCGATGAATTTTATAGTTCAATGCAATTGCGGAATCGATTGGTTCCTCGATACTCCATTTCCTTTAGAGTCTGACTTCATCATCCCCGATGGATCAAATATTAGTGGCAACATAGTAGTAGAAGATGGAGGCAGTTTAACAATTCCTGCGGGAGCATTGATTAGATTCAGCCATTCTTCAAGAATTATTGTCAAAGAAGGCGGCTCCTTGTATGTTGGAGTTGGTGCGCAATTAACTTCTCTGGACAATGGTTGTGGCGAAATGTGGCAAGGGATTGAGGTGTGGCGAAGAAACTGGGAGAGCAACGACTATGACGTGGGTGGCTCCGTAGTAATTGATGGAGGTATTATCCAGAATGCTCACGTTGGAATATTTTCAGGCAAGAAAAATAGCAATCAAGAGTATTCGAATACAGGAACTTGGACCGAGGCCTACAGCAGTGGTGGGGAAATTCAAGTACGTCCTGGCTCTAAGTTCATTGATTGTGGAATTGGGGTTTGGTTTGCCGCGCTAGACGATTCTGAATTTCCTCCTTTTGGACCTTATACTATTCCAGATAATCCAAGTTCAATAGTACAAGTGAGTTTTACATCTGAGGGAGGATTGATGGACGAATTATACAACAGCGCAAATGAAGGGGCTTACAATGGAGCGAACTCACCTCATCGAGCACACGCCAATTCTTTAGGACGTGGATCTATCGGGATTTTGTCTGGTCAACGCGTTAAAGGGATCGAAATTTTTGGCAATAATTTCAATAACCTCGAAATGGGCGTGGTCTTAATGGAGAGTCACAGCGATATCATTAGCAATTCATTCACCGATCTTAAATACGGTGTGAGAGTTTTGAACCATAGCAGCCATTGGTTTCCCTATGAACCGCCTTTGAGAATCATTGGGAATGATTTTGATAGAATTTATGATCCAAGCCCTGATGTGGATTATGAATTCAATTTGGATCCGAACTATGATGATTGGCTGCAGGTTTAAGCTGCTTCCAATACGGCAGCCATTGAAATTTCTTCGAGTTGGTTTGTGCATGTTCTGGATAATCAAATTGGATTTTCATTTTCCGATGCTGACCTTAATACAAATGGAATGTACTTGGAAGGACTTACTTGGGGGCGAATTGAGAACAACAGAATCAATAAATTTGATCGAGGAATAGTTCAAATGTATAGTGATGCTTGGGATGCAGCGACTTTAATTGGAGTTGATGATTCCGATGGTCTTGATCTTCCACCGACCAACAAAATAAATAGCTGTGAGTATGGAATTATTACAAACTATGGCAACCAAAACCTGGCCATTCGATGTAATGATTTTAATCATCAATTGCAGGATGACTATGTTAGTTCTATCATTAATTTGGGGCAATTAGGTGATCAAGGTGAACCCGCTGAGTTTCCTTCAGATAACGACAAATCAGCTGCAAACCAGTTTCTTGAATTTGAGTTTAGCACGGTCAATACGGATGATTCTTATTTTTCCAATCCAGGCTACACGTACTATTATCATCAATTTGGAAATGCCTATTTACCATCCTTTGAGGGAGAAATCGTAGCACAATCCAATCCCACTACTTTCGAGTTGTTAGGCCCTAGCAATAGCTGTCGAAATTTTATATGGCCCCAAATAACAGGAGATCCAGAGCAAGATATTGAAGTCTCGCTAGATGAATATGAGGCTCAGATTACCAATGAAGAAGAATTATTGGAGCTTGTAGAGGCATCCTTGGATGGTTACAATCAAAATACACAAGCCATGCTTGATGCCATTTATGGTGGCATAACAAACAGTCAAGAGTTAAGAGATTTTCTTCAAGAGAATTCACCCTTGAGCTCTGAAGTACTAGAAGCATATATGCTTCGGTATGATGTGCCTGACGAATTCTTAAGAGATGTACTAATGATGAATAGCGTTGTAGAAGGGGCTTTAAGGCAATTATTGCTTGAACGTATTCAGGATATGCCCACCGCCATTGGAAATGAAATCGGAGCCGTTGCAGGTCATAATCCGTACTATGAAACATTGGCACAAGTGAAAAATAGAATTCTGAAGCTCAAGCAAAAACAATCTTTTGCTATCGGAGATGCCATTGAATTGTATATGACGGAAGGAAGATACGATGACTTGGTCGATTTCCTTGAGCGCCATCCTGACTGCAAATCAGGAAAGTGTTTGTTGCAAAATTTATATGTTGAACGATCGAGATACGTGGATGCTGAAAACATTATTGCTTCATTTCCAGATGCACAGTTCAGTGATTGGAAAGACCTAGCGACTTTGAACGTTACCTTGCATCGTGAAAACCGAGATTGGGGTCAACTATCCACTGCCGAATTTGAAATGTTAGAAAGCAAGATGTTGTTGGATCCGGGTCGAGCTGGCTTCAGCATGGCTAAGGGTATTTTGGAAATGTATCAAAATCAGAGATTCCCTTATTGTATTCCGATCATTCCAGACAATCCCGGCGACAACAGATCGACAATCGATCATGGGATAAAAATTGAAGAGAATGCAAGGTTATACCCAAATCCAGCCTCAACCTACGTCAATGTTGAAGTATCTTTGGGAAACAATCAAAAAGGTATAGTTACGATCCAGGATGAATCAGGGCGTTTGGTTTATCAGCGAGAAATTTCGGAAGATAATTTTAGTGGCCTTGTTCAATTGCCAGATTTGGCTTCAGGCACTTACCTCGTTCTGATCCTGGTAGATCAGCAATATGTACTTAGGGAATCACTATCAATCCAGCATTAGATGAAAAAGCAAGCACTTGTTTTCCAGTTATTGTTGTTAAGCATATTGAGCAATGCTCAGGAATGGCGGACGTTAGGGGAGTTGGATTTTGATGTTAATGAAATTGTATCTTCCTTGTTTGTCTCGGGTGATAGTTTGTTAATTGGTGGGTACTTTTGGGGAGTCAATGGGTTTGAGAGTTTGGGGTTGGTTGTGTGGGATAGTACTGAGGTGTCACCTCTTCCAGCCAGCGGAGTTGAGAGTTTGGCCGTGTACAACGATAATCTATTCATGTGCGGTGGTGGTTTTCCAAGTTTAGGAGGAATAGGAATAGCCTACTTTGATTCAAGCATGTGGATGTTTCCTGATGGTGGCGCGCCTGATGCGGTAGATGTCATTTGGGATATGTCCGTCTTTCAAGATAAACTCTTTGTTGTTGGAAATTTTGACCAACTTGGTTCTACTGAAGATCTTTTGCCAGTGGCGGTCTGGGATGGTTCAAATTGGCTAGACGAAGGAGGCATCTACGGCGGTTGGTGGGATGCGCGAGTCTGCACCGTTCATGATGATGAATTCTATGTAGGGGGGAGTTTTTCCTATGCTACAGGAGATGTTCAAGTGAACAATATTGCGAGGTATGATGGCGAAGAGTGGAATGCTGTGGGAGGAGGTTTGACAGGAAGAGCATGGTCTCTTTTGTCGGATACGGTCAACAATATCCTCTATGCCGGTGGTGATTTTTCGTCTGTTGATTATGGAAACGTAGTAGCTAATAGCATTGCAAAATGGGATGGTGAAAACTGGTCGGCAGTTGGATCTGGTTTGAACGCCAACGTCCATGCTCTGTGCATGTACCGCGGTCAGCTGTATGCGGGAGGTTCATTTACCACTTTGGGTGACGGGACTCCCGTGGAGAGGCTGGCCAGATTTGACGGTGTCAACTGGAATCAACTGGGATCTGGAGTGTCGGGAGGCTTTGTTAATGCGCTGGCAGTGTATAAAGACGAGTTGTATGTTGGCGGAGGAATTACAAACGCCGGCGACCTCGAATTCGAAGCCTTAGCTCGCTGGTACATGCATCCCGATAGTGTGACCTGGGGTGTTCCTGACAATATTGATAATCTGGTGGACAAAGAGGCAACACGCCTTATGAAGGGCTTTCCAAATCCTACGCAGTCTGTTTTTCATGTAGAATTCAATCAGGCGACCACCGGCAGCCTTATCCTTACCGATATGCTCGGTCGTGAGCTTTTAAATTTACCGGTACGAAATCAAGATATAGTCGAACTGGACTTGTTTGAATTTCCTCCAGAGAAGTACTTGTTGCATTTTGTTCAATCAGGCATGATTGAGGAGACGATTGTTGTAGTAGTAAGCGGAGAGTGATTTTAATTCACGACGCATGATTGGACTGAAATATAGTGCAAGTGCACGTTTTTGGTGCAAGTTTTTAGTGAAATGCTAGCCAGTGCGAGTATTGAGGACGTGGGTTTTGGAAATGGACTTTGGAAATGGCTTTTGGTGGTTTCTGAGTAGCGGTCAATTTTGGCTTAGGATCGCACCTCTCATTCCAAAATCCAAAGTGTAAATTGCAAAATCCATTTCCCTTTATTTCACCGGAGCCTAAAGTGAAATTCTAGCCAGTGCGAGTTGGAGTGCGAGTATTGAGAAATATAGCCGTCGACTGGACTATTGAAGTTTTGAGGAACCGACAATCGTAAAATCCAAAGTGCAAATTGTAAAATCCATTCCTCATTTCGTTTCCTCATTTCGTTTCCTCATTTCGATTCCCCATTTCGAATTGAAGTACACCCCTGGATTGAGATACAAATTTAGTCAGTCTTCACCGCTCCTTTCGATTTTCCATGCGTCAACCGCACAACAGTCCGCAATCCCCCAGGCACGAGCCCAATTCCTCGAACAGCCATATTGTTAATCATCGGCCGACCCATGATTTTCTGAATCTGTCGGCCCCAAAACAACCGTCTTTTGAACAGTTTGTTCCATGATCGCTCGTAATCGGATTCCATGGTTAAGCGATCGATTTCCTTATTGAGAAAACGATTGCCTATTTCGGCTGAAAGTCGGGCCGCTTCAATCGCCATTGCCATGCCATTTCCCGCAAGTGGAGGAATCATTCCAGCAGCATCTCCTATCATCAATACGCCGGATTCTACCGCTTTTTTCGGAGCAAAGGAGATATTGGAAATCACCAAGGCTTTTTCGAGTATGGGCTGGGCGCCTGCTAGTTCGCTTTTTAGTACCGGGTGACTTTCCAGCAAATACTCCATGAAAGCAGCTGGGTTTTTGAACTTGGCGAAAGCGTTTTGTTCGACTAGGGTCGCGACATTGAGCAGACCGTCTTCTACTTTGCTCACGCCCACGTAGCCACCTTCGTAGTTGTGCAGACTCACAAGATCATCGGCATAGGGAGCTTTGAAATATTGCTTGATACCCACAAAAGAAGAGCGCTCTCCGAAGAATGGTCGGTCTAGTGCTCTGTCTAGTTTGCTTCGCTTGCCAAAACTTCCGAGGACGAGTTTGGCGCAGTAGTCTTGTTTGGCGGTCGTGACGATGAAGGCATTGTCCTCTCGATTGACTCCTGTGACCTCGGTATCGGTAATAACTTCCACACCCAGTTTTAAACATCGCTGGTACAGTTCAAAGTCCAATTTTCTTCGGGTAATACTGAATCCGCCCAAGGGCAAATGACATGTCGCCGTGCGACCACTTGGGGACGAGAATTGGAACCGTGAAATGGGAAGTGCACCCCAAGCGAATGGATCGATGCCGAGCGACTTCAAATAGGGGAGGGTCTCGTTGGAGATATACTCTCCGCAGACTTTATTTCTAGGGAAATTACCTTTTTCAATCACCGTCACTGCATGATCTTTTCGAGCAAGATCAATGGCACTGATCAAGCCAGCTAGTCCGCCACCGATAATGATTACATTTTCCACGAGCTAAAGATAAGCGAGAAGAATAATAAGATAGAAACAGAAGTATTGTTTACGCTTGTATGTAATGTCAGATCACTTTCCATTCCGTAAGCCATGTCTGAAAAGCTTCATTCTTCCGTCTTGAAACAGGAAGCTCTTCTTGATCGTCCATCACAATTTTTCCTTCTTTCTTGACTCGAGCAACATGCGCTGCATTGATAATATGCGACTTGTGGCAGCGAAAGAATCCTTTTTCGAACAATAGGTCTTCAAAGTGACCTAGAGTTTTGGAGCAGAGATTATTTCCTTTAGACTCAGTAATGATTGTGCTGTAATTGCGGTCGCCTACAATGCGTATGATATCTTTCAAGGGTAAGTTGAGCTCTTGATCTTGCAATTGTAGAGTAAGCACTTCTTCTCCCGGATCCGTGACTGCCAAGTTGTTGATGGCGTGCTCGACTTTTTTTGATGGAGTCTCCGTTTGAACATTTGCGCGATAGCGCGTCATAGCCGTGCGCAATTCACCTAAGTCGATAGGCTTCACCAAGTAGTCCAGTGCGTTGAATCGAATGGCTTTTATCGCATAATGATTGAATGCCGTGATGAAAATCGTCTTAAAATTGATCTTCGGTATGCGCGAGAGCATTTCAAATCCCGTCATATCGGCCATCTCAACGTCTAGGAAAATGAGATCGGGCTGTAGGGTTGCGATTAATTGCAGACCGTCTTCGCCGCTAGTGCCAAGTCCCACGATTTCCACATCGTCAATATACTGCTCGATTTTATCCTTGAGTAAATCGCGGATAAACGGGTCGTCGTCAATGATCAAACTTTTAATCTTCATGCTAGTCCTGAGATTACAGATTTGATTTCAACAACGGCTTGCTCTAGCCGTTGTGCCAAAAAGCGACAATGGTCCTCCATCTCTGTCCAAAGCATTTCGAGGCCTTGCATTTCAATGGAATTCATTGGGTGTGCAGCCTCACTCACCTCGAAGAAAAGAACCTGTGGCTTCATGCTGTGCACAACGCGAATAACTTGTTGGCGATCCTTATTGGCCATAGCCTCCTTGAGGTCTGCCACGCGCAAGACTACCAATTCTTCAAATTGCTTGAGATAGCGCAAGCACTTGCCTTGGTCTCCGCGAGCCATCTGCTCGACGTTTTTGAGTTGGACGAATTGAGTGGACATGTCTATAGTTTGGCTAACGGTTGCCGAAATATAGGCGAAATGCTTGAGGTATGCCAAGGTGATCGAACGGTCAAATTGGTTTTTAACCGTTCGATCAACCGTTGGATCAATGTGGGTTGCCGTTGGATTAATTGTCTGTCCGTTGGATAATTACATCTAGGTGAGGAGCTTATCTCGCACTAAGTTTGACCTGTCAACAAAGCACAAACGGAAAAATATATATTATGAAGGCTATAATCACATTACTCGCTCTTACCTTCTCAATGACAATTCTTGCACAAACAGAAAATGTTTGGATGGGCGGAACAATTGGTCACGAGGCAGATTGGAATACAGCTCGTAACTGGAGTGAAGGATTTGTTCCAGATGAGGATTCATATGTTATTATCAACCTCCATAATTCACAGCCTGTTATTAATGGAGAAGCAATTGCCGCTTCAGTAGAAGTACGTTCAGGAGCGCAGCTTACAATAGCAAATGAGGCTCAACTCTTAATCAATGGCGAAGAAGTTTACAGCGAAGGAATTTCGCCTTACGGCGGCCAGTTGGTAAACGAAGGAGCTCTATATATTCAGAATGTAGAAAGCCAAAAATCAGTGTTGGACTTAAGCAA
>JBLHIB010000055.1:0-21300 GCA_047615865.1 Gammaproteobacteria bacterium | reverse complement strand
TTTTCTGAGACGAGCTCAAACTTCTTGGCCGCATCGCCTGCGAATAAAGTTTTCTTATTGACCTGTGCCGACCAAGGATTGTCATCCCATACTACGCTTCTGGTTTCATGAATAGGGCTACCTGTAGCATCAAGTACTATTGAATATGCTTCCATACGACGGGCGTCGATCAGTGGTACATAACAATCGTAATCATCTTTATGAATGGACTTGATTTGTGCAAAGATTATTTTCCAAGTGTCCATTGCGATAAGTGGTATGTTCAAAGCGTAACAAAGCCCTTTCGCTGCGCTTGTGCCAATCCGCAATCCAGTATATGAGCCTGGTCCACGACTGAGACTTATCGCATCCAAGTCATTTGGCTGCAAGCCCGCTTCTTTCATGCACGAATCAATAAAAACATGAAGTCGCTCTGAATGAATGTATTTGTCTGAAGTTTCCGAATTGGTTGAAAGCAATTTGCGCTCGTCGCTGAGAGATACAGAACAATTGAAGGCAGAGGTTTCAAGATGTAAGATCTTCGCCATCGTCTTACTCCTTTTCCTCTTTGGACTTTTCTTTCACCTCGACCATTTGACCTGTTTTCAAAGTCTTTGAGACTTGGTCGTATGGCCCAGTGATGACTACATCGTCTTCTTCAAGTCCGTTTATGACTTGCTTGTATTTGGTGTCTTGAATTCCTGTTTCTACTACGCGAACTTGAGCCTTACCTCCAGATTCCACAAAAACTACTTGGAAGGGTTCCTTGTCCTCGTCGAGATCTTTCTTCTTACCGAAACGTCGCGCATTTGCGGAGGTGTCTTGTCTCGTTGTTACAGCTTTGATAGGAATCGAAAGAACATTTCTAACGGTTTCAGTGGCAATTTCGACAGTTGCCGACATGCCTGGGCGAAAAGGAGATTGGCTAGCCCCCTGTGTAAGCAGAGCGTACGACGATTCAAGTATGCGGATTTTTACAGAAAAATTGGTTACTTGATCCATAGACATACCAACGCTACCCATTGAATTCAAGGCTGTGTTTCCAATTTCTGTCACAACACCTCTGAAAATGTCATCGCGGTAAGCATCTACTTCGACTTCCACAGTGTCTCCTAGAGAAACACGTACAATATCACTTTCGTTGACTTCAACATCAACCTCCATAATGTTGAGGTCAGATATTTTCATGATTACCTCCCCAGCCATCATCTGGTTTCCGAGAACACTTTCTCCAATCTCTTTGGTCAATGCTGTGACGGTTCCCGCCTGTGGGGCAAGTATGGTGGTTCGCTTTAGGTTGTCACTTGCTTCAACCATAGTGGCCTCAGAGCTTTTGATTGCAAATTCAGCAGATCGAACACTTTCGTTTCCTGCGACGACTTCAGCTTCAGCAGTTTGATACGTAGATTGAGCATTGTCCCATTCTGCTTGAGAAATAGCGCCTTGCGCAAATAGTTTTTCGCTCCTTTCGTAGGATAGCCTGGCAGCTGTATATTGAGCTTTGACTTGTGCTAGTCTGGCTTTGGCATTCGCCAAATTCGATTTGGCCGAATTCAAAGCAGCCACCGATCGATTTAATTGTGATTCGTAAAGATCTGGATTGATTTGTAAAAGCAAGGCTCCTTTCTCTATGATATCGCCTTCCTTCACAGGCAGTGCTATGATCTGACCAGAAACCTCCGAGGTGATCTTAACCTCTGTTTCAGGTTGTATCTTACCACTGGCAGAGACCATTTCAACTATAGTCCGCTTTGCGACTGGTTCACTTTGTACTTCAGTTGATTTTGAGGCGCCACCTGAAATTAATCCAAAGGCTACTACGAGCACTAGTACAAGTACAATGAGTAGGATGATTTTTGTCGTTTTGCTCATGTCCTTAGCGTAATGTTATTGCTTTACCCAAATAAAAGTCAATTACCTTGACTTTGAAAACATAGTCGTATTTATTACGAATCAAATCGGCTTTCGCATTGTCCAGTCGGATGCGAGCATTCTGATAGTCCACAGCATTTATTACGCCTTGCTCGTAGCGAATCTTAGAATAGTCAAATGCTTTCTGTGAAGCCTCAACTGATTTTTGAGACGCAGTGTAGTTGCCTAAAGCTGCTCGAGCATCGGCAAAAGCACGCTCGACATCTTGTTCCAGCTGTTGGCGAGAGCTTTCAAGGTTGTATTCAGCACTGAGTAGATTGACCTTAGCCCGTTCAATATTCGAATAAGTAGAGAAACCATTGAAGATAGGAACGCGCAAACTGAAAAATAAGGATTGGTTCACGTTATCTGACAATTGTTCGCCAAATGCTTTTGTTTGAAAATCTGAATACGATACTTGAGGGAAAATCGACCAAACGGCCTCGCCAGTCGGGTCCACTATCCCGATTTGAGTGGGTGAAAGAATAGGATCTCCGATCCCTTCTTGATTCGCACCTGAATACCCTGTTCCATAACTGTAACTAGCGCTTATCGTTGGGCTTATTCCCCCCTTGGCGATAATCAACCCGCGTTCTGCACTCAGGACATTGGTTTCTGAGCTTCTTATTTCAGGGAAGTTGTTGAGTGCAGCCGAAACGGCAGTACTTGGATCTTTGATCAAACTCACATCCCCCAAATCATCGTCACTCGGAGTGGAAATCTGGAAATTATCACCTTCGTCGGAACTCATCTGCAACATTTGAGTTAAGCTCAAATACGCCAAATTCAAACTATTCTCGCTGCTCACTAAGTTGGCCTCGTCGGCGGCCAGCTGAGCCATGACCTCGCTGAGGTCTCCCTCTGGAATCTGACCTACATCTAAAAGAGTCTGAACGCGATTAACTTGGTTTTGGGTGCCGCTGAGATTGGATATTGATATTGAGACAAATTCTTGATTGAAGAGAATATTGAGGTAGGCATTGGCTACACTTAAAGCAATGTCATTTTGCATTTTCTCTATAAGGTGCTTCTGACTTTCAACATCTATCTTACTCTGTCGAATGGTGTTGAGTGTTTGAAATCCATTGAAAAGCACAACCCCAGAACTTAATCCGAAGCTATTACTTTGAATTCTTTCTGTCGCAAACGTGTTTGTAAAAGGGTCAATGGTCTGTCCCCAATTGTAACCATGCGAACCAGATGCATTGATGTTGGGAAGGGCATTGCCAACAGCTTGCAGACTATTAATTTTAGCAATATCATAGGATAATTGACTTTGCTTGATCTGGATATTGTGTTGAAAAGCGAAGTCAATACAACGCTGCAATGTCCAGGTGTCCTGAGATTGAGCAGAACAGCTAAAGGCAATAAAAGAGGCAAGAATAAGAATGTGCTTCATCAGATAGAATTTGACGTCGCACAAATTTAGTTATTAACTTGCTCCTACTTGGGTTTCCCCATAAAAACAATGTTAATCTAGAAGGAAAAAGAATAAGGTATTGAAGTAAGATAGAGTTTCTGCGCCCAAAGTATTGATTCGATAAGCTTTGAATAGCGATGAATTTACTTTCTGAATTCGATGACTTCGATCTCAATGCGTCGATTGGCTTCAGTCTGCCAATCCGTAGTAGGGTTCTGAAAAAGCATTTCCGAGTTACCTGCCCCCTTGACGACTAAACGACTTTCTGATATACCATTCTTTACAAGATGGTTAACAACGCTTTGTGCTCTTTCTTCTGAAGCTTTTCTGTAAAAACGCTCTTTTTTAGCTTCATCAGGACCGTTGACGTGACCAATAACAGCTATTTTAACTCCTGGGTTTAAGTCTAGCCATTCAATGATTTCGCCCAGTGCTTCTCGAGATTTGTGATAAATTTCTGTTTTGTCACCCAAGAAAGTAATGTCACGTACATCTGTTTTTAGCCCAGTCTTAATAGAAATGAGATTAACATTTTGTTCGTGCAGTTCTGATTCATTCGGCCAGAATTTTTCGGCGTAATACATGTAGCCTTTCTGCACGCATGAAACCGTGTAGAGACGATAATTCTTTATTTCAAAAGTAGTGTCCTGAACATCTTCCATTACCACGATTTTTCGTGGATTGAGGCCTTTGACTCGGACGTCGGCGGGAATTGCAGTTTTTGAGGAAGACTCAGTGACTGTAATGTTCATCTCTTGGTATGCAACATAACTATTGGCATCGCTAATTTTCTTTTCCTGCACGAATTGTGCTTGAGTCGCAAACGTTGGGATGAGTCCCATCATAACCAATACGATACTTAACTGTTTAGCGTCCATATGCTTCCTTTTACTCAATATTGAAATAAATGTTCCAATTTATTGTAGATTAATACGTGGATAAAGGAATCAATTATTGAGCCCAATTTAATTTACGGACGAATTCAGAGCTAATTTGGATTCTTTGCAATCCTCTTTTAGGTATTCTTATTACTTGAAGAGACCAATTTTTTTTCGAAAAAAGACCAGGCTGCCAACCAGCAGAAGAGCATAAGGAACTCCCATTAGATATAATATTCCATCATTTATTCCTTGTCCGATATTGGCATCAGCATCACTTGCGCTCTTGGCATTCAACTTACACATGGCACACTGGGCATCCAGATCCATTGCTATAATCAGTATTGCTGCCAATAAAAGGAAAGGTAATAGAAACTTTTTCATAGTGTAAAGTTACAAATTAAACGAATAGTATGGACTGATCATCAAATACACTAAAACGCCTGTAAGAGTTACGTAGAGCCAGATTGGTAAGGTAATTCTAGCTATTTTTCTGTGTTTGTCGAATTTCTGACTCAATCCACGCACGTAAGAAATCAATACCAATGGAACAACGACAATAGAAAGAACGATGTGCGTGAGCAATATGGTCAGGTAAATGATCTTAATTGTTCCTTCGCCTCCAAACTTTGTGCTGGGTGTTGTCAGGTGAAAAGCTACATAGGATAAAAGAAACAGCGCCGAGAATACCAATGCCGCCGTCATTAGCGCTTTGTGAAGGCCAACTCGTTTGTTCTTAATCGCCAGAAGTGCAGCGATCAGGGTGAAAAATGTTGTTCCGTTGATCAATGCATTGAAAACGGGTAAATTATTCAGCGTAGAACGAAGCTCCGGACTCACATTTGAAGGCTCAGGGAGCAAGTACAATAACGATACCAGCAAAGGGATAGCTATGGATACAGCGATTATGAATGTTTTGCTTGAACGGCTGTTTATCTTAGTCATTTTTCAAATTTATAAGGCGTAAAATATCAGTATACATTGAATCAACTTCTGATGTTGAGGTGCCATCATAATATCCACGGATGCGCATTTTTTCATCAATCAAGGCAAATTGGTCCGTATGAAAGAATCCACCTGCCGCAGTGTCACTCTCAAATGCAGTAACGAGATATCCCTGTTCGGCTTGGTAGTATAAATCTCCAGGATCTCCGGTGACAAAGTTCCAATATGGAAGTTTAGCACCTAGGCGCTCTGCATATATGTTTAAAGCCTCAACACTGTCCCGCCTTGGGTCCACAGTATGTGATAGAATCATTATTGTACCTAGCAGACTGTCTTGAATTAACTTGTCTTGGATTCTAGCCAATTGTGAGCTCAGGATAGGGCAAATTGAAGGGCAGTTACTGAAAAAGAAGTCGGCGATATAGATATGGCCCGCGTAATTCTTATGAGAAACTTCTTCGTTTTTCTGATTGGTGAAGCTGAACTTTGGAATGGTGTAGTGAGTTGTGTCAAATCTAGACACTCCATTTTCCTCCACTTGCACCACGTCATGTGGACCATAATAGGGTGGCGTGAACGAGACCTTGGCGTCTTCATCAGATACACATGCACTAAGCATGAAAGCAAATAGCAATAGAACCCAGTTATTCTTCATTCTTGCGTTCTTTATACGCTTTGACATCGTATTCTTTTTTTAAGAGAGCCACGTCTTCAATAATATGCTTCATATCATCGTCGAAATTGGCGTTGTAGCGCCCACGGATGTTGAATTCAAAATCGACAATGTAGAAGGTGGCAATATCTTTAGAGGTGTCTTTTAGTAAAAAACCGTCGGACATGAATTGCCGAATTGCACTTTCTTCTCCTGTTAAGAATTGCCACTTGTCGCTTGAGACATTGTACTGAATATTTTGCTCGATATACGTGTTCATGATCTCTGGAGTGTCGTGTTCAGGATCTAGGCTCAAGCTCAAGATTCCAATGTCCTTCTGATCCCGGTATCTATAGTTGACACTCAAAAGTTGCTTTGTCGCATTCAATACGTATTCTGAGTTGGTCGCGAAAAAAGAAACTATCCAGATCTTTCCTTTGAGGCTGTCAAGATTAAATTCGTTACCCAAATGATTCGTTAGGCTGAAGTCAGGAAGCTTATGAACTCTATTCCAGTCCGGAGATTCACCGAACGGAATGTCCTGAATTCCTTCTTCATACATGTATGGGAGCGTGTTGAATTTGTGCTCGCCCATCTTAGCTAAGACAACCAAGAAAGTTATAGGCAATAAAAAAAGTACACCGATCAACACGATGTACTTTTTAGTTTTATTCAGCTTATCCATATTCTTATTCAGCTAACTGTTCTAGTGGTTCTGAAAAGTCTCGTGCAGCATTGATGGCGTTGCCTTCAGTGATGCCTATGAAAATTAAATAAAGAACGAACAAAGCGTATGGCCATAGTATGATATTACGCAAGTTTTTGCGCTCATCACCTAGGTGCATAAATGACATTACAATGTAACCAGCTTTGACCAGTGTCAAGACGATAAACGTCCACTTAGTTGCTTCCCACATAGCTGTGTCAGCTCGCTTAATCATTACACCCATGAATACTTCCACTGCAGTAATTGCAGTCAGTAACAGCGTGACAAAAATGATTTTCTTGCGGATTTTAACTCCTGCCTCTTCGCTGTGATGTGCATCCAACGAATATTGGTCATTGACTATTAGATCATCTCTTTCCATGGAATTCGATTTTCGTAGATTATACTAAGTAAAAGAATGTAAATACAAACACCCAGACCAAGTCTACAAAGTGCCAGTAAAGACCGATTTTTTCAACCATTTCATAATGGCCACGTCGAGCAAAAACTCCCTTGATGACCATGAGGAAAACAATGACGTTGATCAGAACACCACTAAAAACGTGGAATCCGTGAAATCCTGTCACAAAGAAGAAGAAATCTGCATATTGCTGAGGACCGTATTCATTGGTCGAAAGGTTGGCTCCGAATCGTATGGTACCTTCACCTTTATGCTGCCATATCTTATCCATCTCAGATCCCGACACAAATGCCTTGCCTGGAAGATATTTGTTTAGAATAAGTGTTTCAGGCTTAAGATCTGCCGCGTCGACATGGTGTGCTTCATGTGTGTCAGCCTCCGTGTGAGCATCATGACCATGCGCATCGTGTCCATGTTCATCCTCCTCAACGTGACCAGCTTCCATAGCATGCTCAAGCTCGTGACCGAAGTCTGTCGTGAAAAACACCATGCTGCCTTGATCCAAGACCATCTCTACAGTTTCTCCTGGATTGTCAGGTGAACCCAATGTAGCATTGACGGTAACTCCTTGCTCAATTTGAAAAGCGCCACCTGAACCATGAATGAAGTGAGACCATTCCCAAGCTTGAGAGCCTAGAAAAAAGAATCCTCCAATGATTGTGTAACCCAACCATTTTACCACTCCTGACTTACTATTACGATGTCCGGCTTCAACAGCCAGTACCATAGTAACAGAAGAAATGATCAAAATGAAGGTCATCAATGCCACATAAAGCAGCGGGTATCCACCACCTAGAATTGGCATTCCTTCAAAAACTTGCTCACCCACTGGCCATGGGAATATTACTTGATGTCGTGATACACCATATGCGATCAGTAATCCTCCGAATGTCAATGCATCCGAAACAAGGAAATACCACATCATCATTTTTCCATAAGAGACCCCAGATGGTGAACGACCACCGCCCCACAGCTCTTCTTTAGAAATTTCTTTGCCTGCTTCTCCAGCCATAATCTTGAAAAATTTGGTGCAAGTTTAATGAATTATGAATAAAAAGACGAATAAATAAATCCACAGAAGGCCCATGAAATGCCAATACATTCCATTGACGTGCAACCTGACCGTATCCTTAGGATTAATCTTTTTCTTGATGATTCTAAATAAATTCGCTGCTATGTACATCAGACCAAATGTCAAGTGTATAAGGTGAACAAATATTAGAACCGCTAAAAATGAGGAGGTTAAGTTAGATTGCTTCCCGATAATATGCGTAATTGGCGAGGCAAGTACTGTGTCGTCGGCTGCGAAAAAAATGCCGTCAACAAGCTGTGCAATTTGGCCATCCTTGTGCACATAATAGTCAACTCCATATTCCGCATCAATTTCCTCAATACGATTCCATGAGTATATATCTTGACCATTTTCAGCTGTCTGAATAGTAAAGCCCATTCCGTTGGCCGATAATGCTTGCCATCCTTGATATTGGGTAATGGTGAATGTAATGCCAAGTATCAATGTTAATCCAAGCATCAAGGTTGAACCGCCTACATTGCCTTTTTTCATAAGGAATAGAGACAGAAATATCGTAATGGATGATGCAATTACTGCAACTATAGAATAGTACAATTCTGCCGTAGGAGCAACATGAACCATGTATTCTCCAGCTGCCATTACAATATAGCCACTAGTGAAACCGGCGAATAGCATCACAACAGCAAAAATGATAAAGTACATCATCATCTTCTTAGTACGCTCCCGTATTTCAGGACTTACGTCTCTGAATGCTGTCTCTTTGTTTTGTTGATCAACTTTCATTTCAAGTGTTGTCATCGAATCATAGTGAGCCTAACACATAGGCAATTTGAACAATGGGTAAGTAAGCAAACGAGGCAAACATCAATGCGCGTGCAGCTTTGTCTGTGCGCTCCAGGTACAATCTCCAAGCATACCAGCTGAAACCTATTCCGCAAAGTACGGTTACTATCGCCGATATATCACCAATCATTGGCGCCTCTGTTGGAAATACCCATGGAAGTAGACTTACGGGGATTAAAAATAGCGAATACAAGAAGATTTGAAAAGCTGTTCTCTTGGTTTTGCCCTCATTCAATGGAAGCAATTGGTAACCCGCTCGTGTATAGTCTTCATGTGATACCCAAGCTATTGCCCAAAAGTGAGGAAATTGCCACATGAACTGCATAGCAAACAAAATCCCAGGCTCAACTCCAAAGGTTCCTGTAGCCGCCACATAGCCTAGCATTGGAGGTATAGCTCCCGGGAATGCACCCACAAAAACCGCCAGCGAAGTCATTTGCTTCAAGGGCGTGTAAACGAAAACATATGAAAAGAAGGCAAATGCTCCTAGAATACCGCTCAAAGGGTTGATGGCGAACCAAAGAATTGAAATCCCTGAGATTCCAGCAATAGTTCCATAGGCAATGGCCTCAGAAACAGTCATTCGACCTGTCGGCAATGGACGGTTTTTAGTCCGCTCCATTAGCTTGTCCAAATTCCGCTCCCACACTTGGTTAAAAGCGTTAGATGCTCCTGTTAAGAGAAAACCACCCAGACACAAGGCTATGAAAGGTCCAAACGCAAAAGTTTCTACACCAATGAAATAACCGAGCACAGATGAGAATACTACCAAACTGGCCAAGCGTAACTTGAACAATTCACTTATATCCCGAACCTTGGCTCTTTGTGTACTCAATGTTATGCTTTCCGAACGCTTCAATAGAGTGTGTGCAACTGTTTCAGGGTGCAAAGGTAGTTGATTTTTATTCCTGATAAAGCGTTGGGGATAACTTTAGAGCCATTCTAAACTAGCCCTTTTCTAATGGGCGCTGACAGTCTATAATCCCGATTTTTTCTATTCATCTCTGAGCAAGGTCGGAAAAGGATTACATCTTTGTCGGATCAATTCTGTACACCTGATTGACTGCGAAATCCTCCATTTACAGAAAAGATTGAGGCACCAGTTATTCAATTGCGTTCAGAATTCCCTTATCTTGGGAGAACTAGCTTACAGATATTTGTGGCGGGGCGTGATGGAGAGGAAATGGGCTGACCGCAGTTTTGACCTTGAATTGAAAATAATCCATACGTCATGAACAGATATATTAAAGATTTTACAAGTATCTCTAATAAGCACATCATGCTTATTAAAAATCAATACCCTCAGGGGTTCTGTGACCAAGATCTGGTCTCTCTGCGCACAGCAAAAGGAGGCTATTTTGAGGCTTTGGAAATTCGAACGGACGAAGCCATTTACCTCGTTCGTGTGAATCATAATCTACTTGAAAAGATCGAGGAGTTTGAGCAAACAGAAGAAATTGCCAAAGAAATTGAAGCTGAATTTTTTCTGAACGATGCCGACCAGGCCGATCAGGATGCCGAACGAGAAAAGAAAGAAAAAGCGGAAAAGGACTTGCAATTAGAGGAGGACTGACAGCTGTTATTGGTCTACCTGAAGCTTAAATCCAACTCCATGGATGTTCGTAATGGATATTCTCGGATCTTCTAATAGGTATTTTCTCAATTTTGTGATGAAAACATCCATGCTTCGCCCGACAAAATAACTATCGTCTCCCCATACCATGTTCGCGATCAATTCTCGTTCTAAAACTTTGTCGCAATGCTGACAAAGTAATTTCAATACTTCCGACTCCTTTTTTGTGAGTTTTCGAGAGTCATCTTTTCTCGTGAGCATAAAATTGCCACTATCGAATTCATATTCGCCTAGTGTGAAAATGGATAGGTCAGCACTTTCCTCTTCCAAGGCGCCACTCCTCCTCAGGATTACCCTTACGCGCAAGAGAAATTCTTCCGAATCAAAAGGTTTTGTAATGTAGTCGTCGGCGCCTACTTTAAAACCGCGAACTCGGTCCTCCGTCATTCCCTTGGCTGTGAGGAAAACGATCGGAACTTTGCTGTCAGTTTTCCGAATGTCCTCAGCCAATGAAAAACCATCTTTTTTTGGAAGCATGACATCCAATATGCACAGGTTGTATTTTTCTCTATTGAATTGCATCAATCCCTCTTTGCCATCCTTGCACAAGTGAACCTTATAACCTTCCATCCGCAAGGAATCCTGAATTACAAAACCCAAGTTGTGATCGTCTTCGACCAATAGTATCTTGATGTTGGGAGTTTCAGACATCGCTTGCTAATTTTAATTTCACTGTAAATACACTTCCTTTTCCCGGCTGACTCTCAAGCTCCAACTTACCTAGATGTGCTTTTACAATAGTCATAACATAAAACAAGCCAAGCCCAAAACCTTTGACGTTGTGCACGTTTCCAGTGGGGACTCTAAAGAACTTTTCGAAGATCATTTTCTGGTGCTTACGCTCAATACCTATTCCATGGTCTTTTACACTCAACGAAAACCACCCGTCAGAAAATGCGCTGGTCAATTCAATTTGTGGCTCCTGTTCTGTGTACTTGCAGGCGTTGTCCAATAAATTGTAAACGATATTCGTAATGTGAACGCGGTCGCCCATGACTTTAGGCCCACCCTCAGCTAGGTTTAACACAAAACTTCCATGCCTCTCTTCAAATTGGATCAGATATGAATCATAGGCCTTCTGAATGATCTCATGCATGTCCAATTCTTCTGCCTGAATATTCACCTGGTCAGGAGACAAAGAAGCTATTTGAAGTACTTTGTCCACTTGAGCTTTTAAGCGATTGTTTTCATTTGTGATTATTTCGGCATACTGATGAAGCCTCTCAGGTTGCTCGATGATATCAGGTTTCAACAGTACTTCAGCCGACAGACCTATCGTGCTTATGGGAGTCTTTAACTCATGCGTCATGTTGTTAATGAAGTCGGTCTTAACCTCTGATAGCCTTTTTTGGCGCAACATGACATGAATGGTATAGGCGAAGAAAATGATAATCAGCAATATCATGAAGCTACTAAAAATCCAAAAGTCCATCTGACGAACCATTATCCCGCCCTTTTTGGGGAAGTAGATTCCAAAGTAATGACCGTCCTTGTCGAATCTCTTTTGAAAGGATGTTTCAGACGGTTCGGCTTGAACTACTTTTTCGCTGAAATTGACTTTGCTGCCAAATACAATCGAATCGTTGAAGCAATCATAAATTCCGTATTCAAAATCTTCCTGAAGGTTGCTGGTTATGAATTCCTCCCGCAATAAGGTCTCTAGCAAATAGGGGTGTAGCGTGTCGTTGATGTTGGCGACAAAGAAATTGGTCGACATCTGCTCCACAGGCTCAACTATCGAACTGTCTTTGTTCAGTTTTTGGATTCGTTGTACTACAGTCGACATCGCGATGACTACCCGATCGTTGAATTCCTTCTCTTCGAGGTTGTACGCTCGCTTGACCCAATAGGATTGTGTAACGACTATTCCCGCTAAGGAAATTACCGCCATCATTACTACAATGTTTATCGCACCTCGTTTCATCTTACCCCAAAAATAAAGTGAATCTTTGCAGCAAAGATGCGCTTAACATTACATTAACAGCCATGACCTTTCCTTTTAGCTTCTCAGTTCTTGTCTGGGTATTCTGTCTTTGTATAGTTGCATCGTGTTCTGTCGACTCAAAGCCCCGGACAATTCTGTTGCAATCGTGCCTGGAATTAGAATGCGCCGATTCGACCATGTATCACTTTATCGGAAAGGAGTTTGGGTATCAATGGTCCTGCTCAATGGGGGACTCTGTATCGTCAAGTAACATTGACTTTGGGATCACTAAGTTTCAGGAATTACGGTCAGACAATAATAGCACGGTCTATCTTCAAGCTGCAGATACCTGTGTTCAAATGCGGTTAACTGCAAGTGATGATGAATATGCTGAGCGATATTTCGAGTCGCTGGAAAGAGAGTTGGTTGCTAAAAACGGGAATGAGAGGACTTGGAAGCTATGGCATATAGATGATACGTTGTCGTTTTGGTTAATTGATATTGAGCTTTCAGAAAAGTACACTTGGCCCATGTTGGGTTTTTTAAAAGGGGTCCCAATTGGAATCAAGGGAAGAAGAGGAGCTGTTGATTTTGCATACAGTCCTCAAGAGGTCTGCGAATTGACTTCCGCTGATACACTGAAGTGTAAAACAGATAGGATACAGTTGGAAAATATTTTTCCTCCAACTTATTTCTTCGGTAATAATGTCAGTGTCATGGGGAATGTAATTGCCCGCATACCTGGAAATGATAGAATGCCGATTGAGAACGTAGAGATTGAAATATTTAAAAATGACCTACTCATTGAACAAGTTCTGGTTTCAGATAGTGGCTGGTACGAGTTGCTTCTGCCTTTAGATTATAAATATTTGATCTCCTACCATGCAGATGGCTATGTCGACAAGTCAGTAGAAATCGACTCTCGATATATTCCTGTTAACGCCAGATATGCAAGCTTTGAAATGCACATCGAAATGTCCTTGTTTCAAGAAATTCCCGGTGTAGATTTTTCTATTCTAAATCAGCCTATCGGCAAATGTAATTTTGATCCCTCAACCAATTCTCTCGAATTTGACTTCGATTATACGCGTAATGTTCAAGATTCTTTAACCATTCTTCTCGGATCATAAACTCATAAGCTCTTTAAACCGGCTGGCTTGTCGCCGTGACACCTCTATAGTTGTCTCATCCTTCAAAGTAAGTCGCAAACCACCATTGAACCAACTCTCAATCTGATCAATCCACCGCATATTCACAATGTACTTTCGGTTTGCTCTGAAAAAAGTTCGTTCGTCCAGCCGGTCCTCCAATGCATTCAATGATCGAAGAATCAATGGCTTGTTATCGTTGAAGTAAACTTTGACATAATTGCCTTCACTTTCAAACATGCGCACCTCTTTAAGCGTGACAAACCAACATTTCTCACCGTCCTTCAGGAAAATCTGATCGTCTGGACCTAATTTGTGGTCAGGATGCTCAAAAGGAGCTTCACTTGCCAACTCTGGTAGCCGTTTGCCTACTTTCTCTAGGGCCTCCGCAAGTCGATTTTCCTCAACCGGCTTAAGTAAATAGTCCAATGCATTTACTTCAAACGCACGCATCGCATGTTCGTCATAAGCAGTCACAAATACAACTTGAGGCACATGTTCTAGCTCTTGGAGCATGTCAAAACCTGTCTTCCCAGGCATTTGAATATCAAGAAAAACAAGGTCAGGATCCAGTGAATTGATCTGAGCGATTCCTTCCTCAGCATTGGAACACTCGCCTATAATTTCAACTTGTGGAAACTCTTTGAGCAGCGTGCGAAGTTCTCGGCGCGCCAGTCGCTCGTCGTCAATTATCAATACTCTCATACTCATTCTCTTTTAGCAGTGGTATGGCCAGCGTGGCCACAACCTTGCCATTGATATCTTTTAATTGCAGACTTGCGCGGTCACTAAACAGCAATTCAAGACGCTTTCTGGTATTGCTTAAGCCGATTCCAGAACTCTCTTCAGATTTTCTGATCTGGCCCGTGTTTTCTACCACGACTATAAGTTGGCCTTCATCTTGCCTGGCTTGCAATGCAACAGTTCCGCCTTCTTTCAATTTGCTTATTCCATGTTTGATAGCGTTTTCAACTATGGTCTGCATCATGAATGGTGGAATGACAAAGTCCAAAAGATCCTCGGGTACCATATATTGTACATTGAGCCTTTCTTCATAACGAATCTTCTCCATTGCCAAATAGTGCTCAACCAATTCGAGCTCTTCTCGCAGAGTGACAAGCTGCTTTTTCCCCAAAGTCAATGTGTTTCTCAAAAGTCCAGAAAGTTCGGTAACCGCTCCCTTCGCTTTTATAGGGTCTTCGTCAATCAATGCTCGAATACTGTTAAGCGAGTTGAACATGAAGTGCGGATTCATCTGGTTTTTAAAACTACTCAGTTCGATCTCAGTATTCGCAGCTTTCAACTCGAGATTCTTTATTTGCGAAGCGCGAAAATTTTCAAAAATGTGAATGGCAAAGTATATCAAGGTCCAAATGAAGAATACCACTGAGAAGTTGATCACGTCGATCAGTAGGTTTCCAAAATCGGAAACGAGTATTTTTTCAGAATTGGGAAAGCTTAAGTCTGATACCAAGCCATAAACCAAAGTGTACATGGCGCCCATGATGAAGGGAGAAATCACCACACGAGGAATCAATGGAAGAACAGCCATTTTCGTCCACTCCAAGCTTAAAGCAATCTTCCGAAATAGATGTGTGATTAGAATTCCTAGTGAAAACATCGCAATGCCAGCTAGGTATACTTCTGTTACAAGCGACTCTGTTAGAAATGAGGTTACCACGTTACCCGCGACTAGAGAGCCCCAGCCAATGATTTGACAAATCCAATATATTCGGTTGTGCGCTGACATACAATCCTCAAATATACCATGTAGAAGAGGAAATGATTCAACTCATTACATCAATGGGATCATCCGCGGTTAATTGGTCGCAGGTCTGGCTCGGACTTCTTACCTTGCTCACATGAATTATTTGGCCCATATATACTTAAGCGGAGATTCTGGAGAAGTGCTGGCGGGCAATTTTATGGGTGACTCAATTAAAGGGCGTGATTATACTTATTTACCCGAGGGAGTTCAAACCGGAGTTGCACTGCATAGATACATTGATTGGTACACTGATTCAAATGAACTTACAAGAGCTGCTTGTGATCTTTGTCGAGAAGAGTTGGGTAAATATGCCCCTGTCGCGGTAGATATGATTTTCGACCATTTGCTGGCCAAGAATTGGAGCCAATACCACGACGAAAATCTTAAAGTCTATACTGAGGATGCTTTTCAACGTTTAGATCAGTTTTTGTCGATTTTTCCGGAAGAAACTAAGATGATGTTCAAATATATGCGCGAACAAAATTGGCTTTTGGGCTACGCGACCATCGAGGGATTATCAAAAGCACTTACTGGATTAGGGAGTCGTCAGAAGTACAATAACAACCTGCATCTCGGCTCTGTTGTCCTACAAGCAAAAGAAGCAGAGTTCGAAGCAATTTTCAATCGGTTCTTTCCGCAGTTGGTTTCAGCCTCCGGCAAATGGATCGATAGCCAAAATGAAAATCACGACTCAGCCTAAATCTTCTGGGTGTTGTCTAGATTCGTTAAAAAAAACTATATTTGGACTCCTCCAAGACTAACGGGAAATAGATGAAAAAATTAGGTGTGCTCTTCATGCTGGCGCTCTTTTATTGTGTGCCGGCTTTAGCTGGTACAATTGTACTGGAAGGCAAGTACCAGCAGAAAAACGTATATGTTATCAACTCGATTGCTGAAGCAGGAGTTGGTTTTTGCGTATATGAAGTTACTGTAAACGGAGATTTAACCTCCGATGAAGTAAATTCCAATGCCTTTGAAATTGATTTGTCAGTTCATGGGTTTAAGTTAGGTGATAGCGTTGTTATAACAGTCAAGTACAAGGATGGCTGCGAGCCACGTGTTTTGAATCCTGGAGCCTTAGAGCCACAGCCTACCTTCGAGGCAACAGATGTAGTTATTTCAACCGGCGGACTACTAGAATGGAAGACTGTTAACGAACAAGGTAAATTGCCATTCGTCGTTCAGCAATTCAAATGGAACAAATGGGTGAACGTTGGTGAAGTCATGGGTGTGGGTACTTCTACTCAAAACATCTACTCATTCCAAACAACTCCTGTAAGTGGAGACAACAAATTTCGAGTAATTCAAAAATCACAAGAAGGAAAGGAGAAAAAGTCAGCGACTGTCGAGTTTACTTCAGATCGTAATCCTGTGACCTTCGTTTACAATAAGAAGACTGCTTCTATTGTGTTCTCTAGTGAGACCAATTATGAATTGTACAACGTATACGGACAGATTATAAAACGTGGTTTTGGAACCATGGCTGATCTTAGCAATCTTCCGAAAAGTGAATACTACGTAAGCTTCGATTCAGGTACCCAGAAGTTTATGAAGAAGTAAGCTTTTTCTTTTCTTAATAACATCTTTCAGCAATTTCCGTATGCTCTAGAGAAATGGATTATATTTCTCTGATCATGAGCCGTTGGGTCTACATATTGCTATTAAGCCTTTCAGTCACACTTTTTGCCTGTGATACTGAGAGAAAAGTGCGCGCAACTATTCCCGAAACGGTGCTCCGCGACTTACCTCAGATAAAAGAAGATGGTAAACTCATCTTACTCACCGAAAATACTTCTACAAGTTACTATTTGTTCAGAGGTCAGCCTATTGGTTATGACTATGAGCTAGTTAAGGCATTTGCAGAAAGTCAAGGCCTCGACCTGGAAGTAAGGGTCATAGATGATCTCAACCAAATGTTCGAGTTGTTGAGATCTGGCGAAGGAGACCTCATTGCTTGCAATTTGGTTATCAATGAAGAGCGCCAACAAATAGTCGAATTCACTAATCCGCTGGGGGAAACTAAGCAAGTCCTTGTGCAAAAGAAGCCTGATTCTTGGTGGAAAATGAGTGCTCAGTCTTTAGATGATACCTTGATTCGAAATATTCATCAGCTCGCGGATAAAAAGATCAATGTGCACCAATACTCATCGTTTTGGGCAAGATTGTATGAAATCAATAACCAAGAGGATATCCAGATCGATATACAACCAGCGAAAGGAGATGTTGATTCTGAAGAACTCATTCAAAAAGTTGTCTCGGGTGAAATTACCTTTACGGTTGCCGACGAAAATGTTGCCAGATTGAATCAAACTTATGAGCCATCGCTAGATGTAGAGACGGCTATAAGTGAACCTCAAGACATTGCTTGGGCCGTCCGTCAGAATTCTGACAGCCTACTGCTTGCACTGAATGACTGGATCTCCGATAAGAAGAACAAACGTAAACTTGCTTTTACATACAGCAAGTATTTCAAATCTGTAAAGGATCAAAAGCAGCGCGTATCCAGTGAGTACTCATCTCTTGGGGGAAATCGAATCTCCGCTTATGATGAAATAATTCAAGCCGAGAGTGAGAGACTGGACTGGGATTGGCGCCTTCTGGCTGCAATTATTTACAGTGAATCTCGATTCAATCCTGAAGCAAAGTCATGGGCTGGAGCATTCGGTTTGATGCAGATAATGCCCATTACGGGAGCTCGTTTTGGGATCGATACTTCCATGACCGAAAAGGCAAATATCCAAGCAGGGGTAAGCTTTCTAAAATATTTGGAGAAGTTCTGGGCACACCGTGTTGACGACCCTGATGAAAGACGACGTTTTATACTTGCTTCATACAATGCAGGTCATGGCCACGTGCTCGATGCCCAAAGGTTGGCAATCGAATTGGGCTTGAACCCTCAAGTTTGGACTGACAATGTTGAACAGTCGCTCAAATATAAATCTCATGCCAAATACTATAGGATGACCTGTGTACAACATGGATATTGTCGTGGCGAGTCGGCAACAGATTATGTTAAAAATGTGATGAATCATTTCCAGCATTACGTAAGTTTGACCCTATAATGAATATTCGAATCCTGAAATTGATGCTGCTGGGCCTTATTGTCATAGGTCTTGGGGCTTGCAAAGACAAAACCATTCGCTACGGCCTGGCCGGTAAAGTGAAGGACAATAGCGGGCAAGTACTTGGAGGAGTGAACATGGTAATCTCCGAACAAAAAATTGCATCCGGCAGTCTCAATACCAATTTTTCTTTCATCGCCAATACCACAAGCAATTCCAAAGGTGAGTTCTTGTTCGACTTCCCACGTGAGAATACACTCAAGTATAAAGTAGAACTTGAAAAGGACGGCTTTTTCTTTCGAGATGTGGAACTTAATGTTGATCGCTTTACCCCCGGTGAAACTGTGTGTCAAGATTTTACTATTTATCCTAAAGGAACTATTAAGATTAAGATTGTCAATGCATTTCCGGTCGATCAGTTCGATCTTATAACCTACAAGAATCGCAATGCCGATTTTGACTGCTTTTGTTGTGACAATAACCCCATTTCTTTCGTGGGAGTGAATATTGATACCAACTTAGTTTGCGATCTCTATGCCGAGGACTGGATTCACTATGAATACCAAATTGAGAAATATGGGGGATTTATTTTTTCCCATGATTCGGTCTATGTCACATCAGGTGATACCACCTTGGTCACAATCAATTATTGATGATAGAAGAAAAACAGCTTCTAATTCAAAAAACGGCTAGGTATTTCTGTTCGCGCGAAATGAAGTCGTCGGAAAAAGAAATCGTAATTGTTCTGCACGGTTACGGTCAATCGGCTTATCACTTTCTTCGGAAATTCAAAGCAATCTCAACAGATGATCGCCTTGTAATTGCGCCTGAAGGTCTCCATCGATTTTATACTCAAGGTTTTTCTGGCCGAGTAGGAGCGTCTTGGATGACTAAGGAAGCACGCCTTTCTGATATTGACGATTATGTCCGTTTCTTAGATGATCTAGTGCATTCTCTGACGATGCCAGATGCCAAAATTGTGGTAATCGGTTTCTCACAAGGAGCTGCTACAGCTGTGAGATGGATTTGCCAAGGCAAGTCTCGTGTCCACAAGCTCGTTGCTTGGGCCGGCTCCTTTCCCTCCGATCTCGATTTTCCAAATGATGCCTCTGCCCTGAATAAAACAGATCTTGATCTAGTAATTGGGAATCAGGATGAATTTATCAAGTCTGACCATATCAAGGACATGCAGCATTTGCTTGAAAAGCAGAAGATTGTTGCAAAAACTCACCACTTCGAAGGTGGTCATGACATCCACGAAGAAACCTTGATTACCTTATTCTGTTAGTCTTTTTGAGCATAAAGCAAATGTCCGTACGTGCGTTTACCGGGGTTTGGATTACAACTGAACGGCTCAAGTGACTTGGCAATACGGGGAATCAAAAGTATTTTAGCCATGTATTAATCTGCAATAGAAATATGAAATTTTATTTATTCGCTTTGGCCTTAGTTTGTACCACGAATGTTTGGGCGCAAGAATTAGGAGAAAATCTTCCTGAAGGGTCTTTGCCACATTGGGCTACCGATGCTGAAAAACGTCACCTAGAAACATATGGATTTGAAGTTCCAGTGAGCCGTGGTATTGAAGAACCACCACCCTTTGACAACCTTAGAAATATGGCCGAATGGGAAGAGGTTCAGGCTTTGACGATTGCATGGACGTCGTATCCAAATATCCTCAAGCAGATTACAGAATACGCTTCTCAGGAGACGACAGTGATAATTTTGTGTGAAGATGTTGCTGAAACACAGGAATTCCTGGAGAGCAGCAATACAGGAAATGGAGCGATCACAGATTTTTCAAATATCACGCTGGTTGAAGCCGATTATGATAGTATATGGATGCGTGATTATGCTGCAAATCCTGTCTATGGAAATGAAGTAGACGATTTGATTCTGGTAGATTGGATTTATAACCGCCCAAACCGCCCCAATGATGATGCTTCTCCAGCAGTGATTGCCGAAGAGTTGGGTCTGGATCTATACTGCATTACCGACGCTCCCACCGATCTTGTCAACACAGGGGGAAACTGGATGTCTGATGGATTTGGTAATGCCTTTGCTTCTGAATTGATTTTGAATGAAAATGAACCAGGGAACGAGTACAATGTGACAGTTAAAAGTGAGGCCGACATTCAAGCAATAGTCGCAGATTATTTGGGGATTGACAACTATATCCTCATGGATATCCTGCCATTTGATCAAATTCATCACATTGACATGCACATGAAGTTGATAGACGAAGAGACTCTATTGGTTGGTGCTTTTCCTGAAGGAGTTTCTGATGGACCTCAAATCGTAGCTAACATCGAATACGTTTTAGACAACACTACCAATAAGTGGGGTAACCCATGGAAGGTAGTATGGTTGCCAATGCCTCCTGCTACCAATGGAACATTTCCAGATGGAACATGGGGTGGCGCGTCCTATAGAACGTATAGCAATAGTGTATTCATCAACAACACTATTTTGGTGCCTACGTATCGCGAGGAATATGATACTACAGCCATGCGAATATACAATGAGACCCTTCCTGGGTATAACATTATTGGAATTGACTGTGACAACCAACCTGAGCCAATCATCAACGCAAGTGGAGCTCTTCATTGTATCACCCATACAGTAGGGGTTGCCGATCCATTGCTTATCTCTCATGATCCGCTGGAAGATACCGATGACGACCAAAATCCATATGTGGTGGATGCTTACCTCAATCACCGTGATGGGATTGAATCTGCTACAATGTTTTGGAAGACCGACTTGGCCGATGATTATGCCGAGGTTGGCATGGTTCAATCTGGGGATAACGATTGGACGGCGAATGTTCCTGCACAAAATTTTGGTACTAAAGTATACTACTATATACATGGACAAGCTACAACTGGTAAAGAACAAACCAGGCCAATGCCAGCCCCTGAGGGTTATTGGATGTTCCGTGTGCTTTCCGAGCTTGTAAATATTGAAGAAGGTGAATTGG
>JBLHIB010000054.1:0-21935 GCA_047615865.1 Gammaproteobacteria bacterium | reverse complement strand
TCTTTGATGGTGCTAATGCTTTTGTAAGCTGTAAAGTTCCCGATTCTCTTTATACTCTGCAGGTTAAAAAAGGTTAAGACAAATTTATGTTTTCTTCTCGAAATATAAGTATGCAATTTTTGTTCCGTTAGGACCGCCTTGCTGGTGAGCATGTTTTGTCAGTTTTTAAAAAAGAGAAAGTAGAAGGAGGGAATTCGAAGTGTTGATGGTATTCTTGCTAATGTGTGTTGGTAAAATTCCCATATACGGGATAAACGTAGTTAAGTACTTTGGGTGAATCGGTTACTTTTGCCAAAATGCATAATCTGAATAAATCTATAGCATGAATAAACTGTACTTTTTGGCGACAGCTTTTGTCGCATTGTCACTTGGAATGAGCGGACAGGAAATCAATCTTCCACCAAGCTGGAGTGTCCACAATAGTCTGATCACTGTCCCGGAGGCAATAGATATGGAAACTTTTAACCACGATGACTTGTACGCCACTGATTTGTTGGTGGAGGAGCAGACTGGCAAGACTATTAACGGACGACTAGCTTTTCAAGAGATCGACATGGATACACATGGAGTTTGGAATGAACTTGCAGACGGATCAAAAATATGGTTGTTCAAGTACAAAACTTCGGGTGCCTTGGCTACGAATGTTTATTTCTCAAACTACAATTTGCCTATTGGAGGGGAGTTGTACTTGTGGAGTGCAGACAAGTCATATGCTGAAGGCCCTTATGATTGGAAGGATAATAACGATCATGGAAAGATGGGGACAGCAGAGGTATTCTCTGATGAAGCAGTATTAGAATATTACCAGCCGGCAGATGTTGTAGGTGAAGCACAATTGACAACATATGCTTTCGCTCACTACTACCGACATGTTCATGATTTTACAGAAGATTGGAATCGTGGTGGTTCAGATCCATGTGAAGTTGATGTGAATTGCCCAGAAGGATTGGGATGGGAAGGACCAAGAGATGCTGTCGTTCGTCTAAGAATTGTGGACGGAGGCAATGTTGGACTATGTTCAGGTTCAATGGTAAATACTACTGCACGCGATTGCCGGCAGTATATGTTGACTGCTTTGCACTGTGCAGATGGAGTAAGTACTTCTGATTTTCAATTGTTTCAAGTGCGCTTCAATTATGAAAGAGCAAACTGCGGATCAGGCGGTGGTTCAAGCACGCACCAGCGCACGGGAGTGATTTTCTTGGCCGATAGTAATGACAATGGTGGGAATTCTGGTTCGGACTTCCTTTTGGTTGAGATTGAGGATGAAGTTTCTGCTTCATGGGACCCTTTTTATGCTGGATGGGACGCAAGTGGAACAGGAGGCGATCAAGGGGTGAGTATTCACCACCCTGCAGGAGACTTGAAAAAGATTTCGACTTATGATAATAACTTGTCTTCTGAGTTCTGGGGAGCACCTGGTTCTCACTGGGGAGTGAATTGGATTGAGACTGAGACAAACCATGGTGTCACCGAAGGAGGTTCTTCTGGAAGCCCGATTTACAACAAGGACCAACAGATTATTGGAACACTTACAGGTGGCTCTTCATTCTGCACGACCCCGAACTCTCCTGATTTTTATGGAAAGATGAGTTATCACTGGGATGGAAATAGCAACCCGACAGATGATTTGAAAGTATTCTTAGATCCAGACAACACTGGTGAAGAAGATATTTTTGGAAGCTATGCTCCTGACTGCGATCAGCAATGGTTGGCATTGGCAGAAGTTGTTTTCAGCGACCTCGGCATTTACCCAAACCCAGCTAAAGACATTGTTCAGATTGAACTAAAGAGATCATTCGAACTTGAATTCGTAAGTGTATATGATGCATTGGGACACATGGTGAATAAAGAAGATCTAAGCAATGGAAAACGCCAGATTTCTATGGCCGGACTTACAGAAGGAATTTACTTTATGACGTTCAACTTTGCCAACGGCCAGCAGGTTACCAAAAAGGTAACTAAGCTTTAAGACATAACAATATTTTAAGCATTGCACGGGGGAAGGTCACTAGATCTTCCCCCGTGCTGTTTTAAGGAGGAATTGACTTAGAGCAATGGAATGGGACGGCCAACAAAATGGAGCCAAAGTGAATTGGTGATAACGAAGGTCGATTAGACTTTCATATACTCATGAATTCACCTACTTTTGCGCCAAATTTCAGGATATGAACATTCACGAGTACCAAGGAAAATCCATCTTATCAAGCTTCGGCGTAGCCGTACAGCGAGGTGTAGTTGTTGACAATAAAAGCGATGCTTTGGAAGCAGGCAAGAAATTGCAGGCGGAAACTGGCTCAGATTGGATTGTTGTTAAAGCACAAATACATGCAGGTGGACGTGGAAAAGGTGTTGTAACCGAAACAGGCTCTCACGGAGTGGTTTTGGCCAAAGGAATAGATCATGTTCAAGAGACGGTAGAAGGAATACTAGGTGGTCACTTGGTTACAGCCCAAACCTCAGCTCAAGGAAAGTTGGTAAACAAAGTTCTGCTTGCAGAAGATGTCTACTATCCTGGAGAGTCTGAACTTTCTGAAATTTATATGTCTGTTCTTCTTGACAGATCAGCAGGACGCAATGTCATCATGTATTCTACCGAAGGTGGAATGGATATCGAGGATGTTGCTGAGAATACTCCAGAGCTTATCTTCAAAGAAGAAATTGATCCTAAAGTTGGAATTCAAGGATTTCAATGCCGTAAAATTGCCTTCAACCTCGGATTGAGTGGAAAGGCTATGAAAGAGATGTCAAAGTTTGTAAAGGCTCTCTATTCAGCTTATGAAGGATGTGATGCCTCGATGTTCGAGATCAATCCTGTTTTGAAAACTTCAGATGACAAAATTATTGCTGTTGATGCGAAAGTGACTATTGATGACAATGCTCTCTACCGTCACCCGGCTTACAGTGTTATGCGTGATACTTCTGAGGAAGATTCGATTGAAGTTGAAGCAGATGCTGCTGGTCTGAACTATGTGAAGCTCGAAGGAAACGTGGGCTGTATGGTGAATGGTGCCGGACTTGCGATGGCAACCATGGATATCATTAAGCTTTCTGGTGGTGAGCCAGCCAACTTCTTGGATGTTGGTGGTACAGCGGATGCCGAGCGAGTGGAGAAGGCTTTCCGTATCATTCTTAAGGATCCTTCTGTAAAGGCAATCTTGGTGAATATCTTTGGAGGAATCGTTCGTTGTGATCGTGTAGCTCAAGGTATTGTTGATGCGTACAAAAACATTGGTGAAATGCCAGTGCCTTTGATCGTTAGACTGCAAGGAACAAATGCTGTTGAAGCCAAGGAATTGATCGATAATAGTGGTCTGAGCGTGCATTCTGTGGTTCTTTTGCAAGAAGCAGCCGACAAGGTGAGTGAGCTTTTAAGCTAATTCACAGGATCAGGACTTTCCTACATCCTCCTAGGCAGTTTGCCCGAAACTTAAATGTACTCATGTCAGTTGAATTGGATATAACTACAATTCTCCACAGACATGAAGTATCAATTTCTATGTAGTTTTCTTTTTACTCTGCTAGTTACCGCAGCTTGTGGTCATTACTCCTTTTTAGGTTCGTGTAATTCCAATGGCGTTCCGAATTACCAGGAAGTGATGGACGATGTGATTGATCTCCAACTTTTGGAGGATATCAACTTGTCACTAACTGAGCGGAAAGCGGTCCCTACCTATCATCCTGAATACGGGACAGACATCAAAGATCTGGATATCTTATTATCCAAAGATTCTGATGTGTACGTTACATGTGCGCATGAAGGTGTTGTTTGGAAAAATACACTTGCCTTTTATACTTACGATCAAAATGATCCCCCAGAGAGTGAGGGTGAAATTAGCGGATTAACAATCGTGTATCCAAACTACTCTTGCAAGGGGGCGGTGGAGGAATGACCTCTGGTAACAAGGTCTTGCTCGGAAGTTATACGGACGGCATCGGAATAGCCATTGCCCTGGTCACTCGTGTTAGGAAGAATAATTCACAATCCGTTCAAAACAGCTATTATACTGTTTATTTTAATCCTGAAATTTCGGCTGCATTGCAACAACATGCGGTCACACTCAATGATGCCTCTCGAGAACAACTACTCATGGGATTTGAAGACATTAACCGAGAATAGAGAGGGTGCGACAATGATTTCAATGATGTGGTTTTCCATGCATGATCAACGCCTTTTTCGGCAATTGATAGTGAAAATACGCCGGTAGTGGCCAATGTCCTGTAGGTGCATTTCGAATCCCCGCATGTGGAGGTGGTAGAAATGATTTTACTAAGTGCCAAAGGAACTATAGTTTGGAAAGCGAGGTTTGATGAAGTCTTAGGAGAACTGGCTGTTCAGTTCCTTTGAGCGAATTGAGTCAAGGAGTTTGTATTCTCCAAGTTCAACCAAATAACACCACTGTTTCAGAGCGTGTGATAAAATATTAATCGAGCAAAACTACTTGGCAGAATGGAGATATGTGAAGAAGAGGCCAATAGCAAATGAGGAGAAATGCCCGGGACTAACGAGACCCGGGCTTTCTATTTTTTTATTTGCCTTGTGCTAAAATATTCTAAAGCACACGGACCAAAGTCAATCCATCGCGCACTGGAAGTAAAATGTTCTCAACACGATTATCTGACTGTATCAAGCTATTGAGTTCAACCAGTGTTTTGGTCTCTCGATCATTTTTAGATACTTCCTCAGTCACTTTGCCACTCCAAAGTACATTGTCAATTAAGATGTGAGCTCCGGGTTTGAGGTTTTCCATCACCAAATTGTAATAGGCGAGGTAGTTCTCTTTATCGGCATCAATAAACACCAAGTCCCAATGCTGATTCAATTGCGGAATGACATCTAAAGCATTTCCCACATGAAGTTTAATCAAGTCGGTCATGCCCGCTTGAGCTATATACTTGGACTGGATGGTATGCAATTCTTCATTGATGTCAATGGTGTGCAATTCCCCTCCATTCTGAAGCCCTTCAGCAAGGCATAAAGCTGAGAATCCAGTGTACGTGCCAATTTCCAATATGAAATTGGGCTTCACCAGATGACTTATCATACTTAGCAGCCTACCTTGGAAATGTCCAGAAAGCATACGTGGAACAAGAACCTTTTGCCAAGTTTCTTGCTGTAGATCTGTCAGATACTGCGGCTCACCAGAAGTATGGCTAGACGCATACTTATCGATTTCTTCAGGAAGGAATTCCATTGTCTATACTCCGCAAAAAGTTCCAAATAATGAAAGGAAAGCCAAAAGGTCTCCAGTATTTACCTCGTCATCCCCGTTCAGATCAGTGAGACAATCGATTTCACATCCGAAGCTTCCTAACAGAAGAAGGAGATCGGTAGTATTGACAATTGTATCGCTGTTGTAATCTCCCATGCAAATTTCATCGTCCTCAATTACTCCATTGCAATCGTTGTCAATTCCACTTGATGTACCCAGAGCACCAGGGTAAATACTTCCGTTCGAATCGTCACAGTCTTCATTGTCAGCTACCATATTTGGTGGTTGAGCGCAAGACATGGTGCTATTCAACGGATCTCCAAAGCCATCCATATCTGAATCCATGTACCAAACTTGAGCACCAGAAGTGATAGTTTCGTCAAGATCGTTGCAGTCAAGACCGCCATATTCGAAAGACATTACGCCGTCCATATCCTGATCGTAATCGTTCAAACCATCGCAGTTCTGATCAATGCCATCGTACCAGATTTCAGTCGCATCAGGATTTACAGAAGCGTCATTGTCATCGCAGTCGGATAGCGTTGAGAATGTATCTCCGTCAATATCTGTAATCCCAGCACAAGTAAAAAACGGTTCTTGGCAGTTTTCTAGAACACAAAGCGCACAAGCCGATTCACTCCCAAATAAACAATCAATAAAACAATTGTTCGAAGCGCAGGCAGCTTGACCAGAAAAACAAAGAATACAATTTGGAGTGTAAGGAGTGAGTGGAGTCATGCAATCAATCATGCATTGCTCGGGGTTTCCATCAAAAATACAGGATGTTCCACAATCGGTAGCGACTTGTGCGGTAACTTCTCCATTTTCAGACATCCAGAGTAAATCTGCTTCAGTACAGTTTCCCTGTGCCATGGTTACGGCCGACAAAGTGAGCAATACTAAAGTGTTGAGCAGAACGTAAATCTTTTTCATACAATTTGGTTTGGTGAGCTAAAATTAATCAATTTCCACGGTACAAGCGTGGTATGGACTAAATTCGCGGCAAGTGATTTCAAAAGCAATCCAGCGCACGGATTTTGATAGAGTCAAAATTGATGTGTCAGGATGTTGATAATGAGTTTGTTAGGTGTGTTAAGCGAAAGGTAATTGGAAGAAGAGCAACAAAAACAAAAGAGTTTAATTTTACTGCTAGCAGGGGCTACAATTATCGTCATGCCTCTAATTGCGATGCTCATCGATTGGTATTCCGATTCGGTCGATATGTCCGCACGTCTGCTCAAAGGTGCACCATGGTTTGCTCAGATCGGTCTGGGGCTGGTTATGGGAGTCGGATTTGGTGCCATGGCGCAATTTATTGTTGAGCGAAAGTTCATGCAATCCGTGAATCTAAAATACACTGAGATGATTTCCGATTTGCGTCTTACGACTTCGGAGATCGTCTTTGTCTCATTGTGCGCGGGAATAGGTGAAGAGGTGTTGTTTCGCGGTGCTGTTCAGCCGCTGTTAGGTGTTATAATAACAGCTATAATATTTGTCGCAATCCACGGTTATCTCAACCCAAAAGATTGGAAAGTGTCTTTGTACGGCGTTTTCATGACCGGCGTGATCATCGTCTTGGGGTACACAACCGAGAAAGTTGGAATTTGGTCAGCAATTGTGGCGCATACCGTCATTGACATTTACCTTCTCAGACGTATGAAGTTTGAAAGTTAACTGAGCAATAGACTCGTTTTTGAGGAAGTCAAGAGTTCTCAGCGCTGCGCGCAAATGTTTAGCATTGGATCCAGCAACGTGCACTTCAAAATCAGAATTCAGTCAATATTTCCAATTCTTCTTTGTAGTCAAATTGTAAATCTTCCTCCAGTTTATTCACCGCATTCTCGATCAATAGGCGCTGTCTTTCATAGAGATCAAATAGAGCCTTGTTCCTTTTTATAGATGGAGTGAATTCTCTTAGTTTTTTGCAGAAGTGAATGAGAAGCTCTATTTCCGTGGTTTTGATTTTCGAGTATCTGATGTGCTTTTTTGTCCCAGCCAATATTTTCCGAATGTTCTTTTTGATGAAATAAGTGGTTTTCCGATTGATCGTCTCGAATTGCTCGTCTATTTCACTTTTTACTATCTCGATGAATTCAGTTTCATTGGATGCATGGAAAAGCAAGTAGGATAGGAGTTCTTTGTTTTCCTTTTTGTGTTTTGAGATGCGCAGACAAACTTCACGCAGCTCTTCAGTAGAGAGGTAACTTAATTCTTTTTTGAGGTCTTTTAGAGGGGCGACTATCATTGTTGAACCTATGGCGTGATTTTATGGAGTGCAAACTATGGAATTTCACCGAAGTGATGTCAGATAATCCTAAGCAAGGGATCCAATCCAACATTGCAAATTTCCGTACATTTGCCGAATGGCTAAAAACCGTGGACGTCAAGACGGAGTGGTGTTTTCAACCAATGCTAACTACGATTTCTCTTCTAATGATGAGGAGGAGCAAGCAACGCCGGAACCCGGAAAACAAGATCTGAGAGTTTTTCTAGATCGTAAGCAACGCAAAGGGAAGGTGGTTACTCTAATTACAGGTTTCATAGGTTCAAGTGACGACTTGTCGGATTTAGGGAAAAAATTGAAGTCCAAGTGCGGAGCGGGTGGAAGTGCGAAAGAAGGAGAAATAATTATTCAAGGTGATTTCAGAGACAAAGTAATGGTCATGCTGGCGGATCTGGGTTATAAAGCAAAGAAAGCAGGTGGCTGATAAATATTTAGATATTCCAGGAGAAAACACGCAGTCCGAGTATTTGGTGAAAACCTTATCCGGACTTGAAGATGTTTTATTTGCACAAATGGAGGAACTCGGACTCGAGAAACTTCGTAAAACAACTAGAGGTGTTTGGTTTGAAGGGAGCATGCACGATATGATGCGCGCCAGTTATTCTTTGCGAACTGCTCTGCGAGTTATTATGCCGATTGCGACATTCTCGGCATATGATGAGCGACGATTGTATAAGAAAGCAAAGGAAGTTGCCTGGGAAGACTTCATGCTGCTCGATCAGACTTTTTCCATTGATGCGAACGTACGTTCTGAAATATTTACGCATTCGCACTATGCTGCTTTGTTAGTTAAAGATGCTATAGTTGATCGATTTAGAGAGAAATTTGATCAGCGACCGAACATTGAAATAAGCGTTCCAGACTGGAGGATTGATCTGCATATTGACGACCAAGAGGTCACGCTTTCGATTGATGCTACCGGCAATTCACTTCACAAACGTGGTTATAGACTGGTCGCTCCTGGCGCACCGGTAAATGAAGTGCTTGCAGCCGGTATGGTCGCTTTGTCTGGATGGACAGTCGACAAACCATTGGTAGATCCGATGTGTGGTTCGGGAACAATTTTGGCAGAAGCGTATATGTACGCCCGCAACATTGCTCCGCAAAAGTACCGTCGTCATTTTGGCTTCTTTTGTTGGCCGAATTACAAAGAAGCTGAGTTTAATCAAATCAAAGCTGAGCGAGATGCCCTTGAAAATGATGTCCAACCGCAGTTGGCTGGCTCTGATATTCAAGAAGAGAGAATTGCATCTACAAAGTCAACTCTAGCTCATCTTGGATGTGAAAGCGCTGATTTAAGATATGGCGATTTCTTTAAAATTTCTCCTCCCTCTGAGGATGGTGTGATCATAACCAATCCACCGTACAATATTCGAGTTCAGGTAGACGATATTGTTGAGTTTTATCAGAATATAGGTACGACACTCAAGCATCAATGGCCGGGATGGAATGCCTGGATCTTGGCTCCTGAGGACGGTCCGTTCAAACAAATTGGTCTGAAGCCTGACAAAAAGTATCCCATTCACAATGGACAACTTGCTTGCAAGTTTCAGGGCTATACTTTGTTCAAAGGGAAGAGAAAGGAGAAACTGGCATCACAGGAATAGAGGTTGTCGACTTTTTAATACCCATCCATAGATCTGAAATAGGTAAGATTTAAAGAATTTTATTGGTTAGGATTCAAAGCGGAATATCTTGAAAACGAGTCCTTTTTGCACGCAGGAGTCTTAGGAACTCATTAAACCTTCGCTTCAGGTTAAGGTCTCATTCTTTATATTCGTTGAGAGGCATACTTTGGCCTGTTTTCATCTTTTTTGCGCGCGTTAAAATTTTATTGTCTTAAAAGACGTTAAAACCATTGAAGCCAAACCAAAGCACTATGGACAAACAAAAAAAATCTGGATTAGTCGTGCTATTTCTGAGCATGGCGTATTTTTCCTATTCCCAAGTCTACGATGACTATATAGGAGCGGGACATGATGGAGGAATTTCCGTCACTTCAAGTAGCGAATCAAGTGGAACAAACGATGCCAATACCATCAATGGTTTTGGTATAGATCAACACCTGGTTGATGCGTCACGATTCTTGGGACAATCAACCTTAGGGTACAATTACGAGGACATCGAATACTGCGCTCAACTAGGAATTGAGAATTGGATCGATGAACAGATGCTGATGCCTAGCGCATCCTATCATGACAGTACCATTATGATTTGGGATCATTTTCTAGAGGAATATGACGAAATGTGGGGAATTAGCACACTGGAAGCAAATGGAGTTTTTCCATACTCGCACTACTTTCGAATGGCGTGGTGGAGCAATACTCAGAAAGGCCAAGATCAATTGCGACAGCGCGTGGCACTTGCTTTAAGCGAGATATTGGTGATTTCAGAACAATCTGATCTTAACTTGAACTCTATGGGATTGGCGCATTATTATGATGTGCTTTATGAAAATGCCTTTGGGAGTTATGAGGATATTTTGATGGAGGTAACTTATCACCCAGCAATGGGATTCTACCTAAGCCATCTTAACAATGAAAAGTCTGATCTGGAAAACAACGTTCACCCTGATGAGAATTATGCGCGTGAGATTATGCAGTTGTTCACGATAGGGCTTTTTGAACTTGGACCGGATGGAACTGTATTGTTAGATAGCGACGACGTTCCTATTCCAACTTACGACAACGACGATATTAAAGAGCTGGCAAAGATCTTTACCGGTTTTGGTCCTGCCCAATATTGGCTGCCATTTTCAGATTTATCTGGGATTGAAGTAGTTTGGGGAGCCGCATCCAATACCGTTCCATCTATCAGCCTTGAAATTCCAATGGTAATGTTCAATGAATGGCATGAGCCAGGTGAGAAATTCTTATTGAATGATTTGGTTGTTCCGAATGGTCAAACAGGTGATCAAGATGTCGCGATGGCAGTTTCTAACCTGTTCAACCATCACAATACTGGGCCATTTATATGTACACGGTTGATCCAAAGACTGATCAAATCAAATCCTACGCCTGAATATGTGGAGCGCATGGCCAGTGTCTTCGATAACAATGGAGATGGTGATCGTGGTGATCTTGGAGCTGTCGTAAAAGCCATTCTTATGGATGACGAGGCAAGAGATTGTTCTTGGATTGATTTTGAGGATAGTGGTAAAATGCGTGAACCTTTGCTAAGGTACTCACAGCTATTGGCTGCGTTTGATGCTTCGAATGAATCCGGTAGATTCTGGAATTTTGGAGCCACATGGCAACAAGCAACCGGACAAAGTGTTCTAGCGTCTCCTACAGTGTTTAATTTCTTCCTACCTGACTACGCTCCTCCGGGGCCCGTCACGGATGCAGGATTGGTTGCGCCGGAATTTCAGATCATGACTTCGACAAGCACAATAAACTATGTGAACACCATCTATTATATGATCTTGGCTGATTATTATACTGAGGTTACTTCATCGTCTAGTACAGCATTTGCTGGAATCCCTGGATATGATGCCGACGAGATAGATCCCACAGATGCTGTGACGTTGGATTTCACGGATGAATATGGACTTGAAGTCGATTTAGGCGGATTGATGCGTAGATTGGATATTCTCCTGTGCGGAGGAACCATGTCAGACGAAGCAAAGTCAACAATTATCGAAGTCCTCGAACAGTTCGAAGGAGAATCTGAATTGACGATCAAAACAGCACTATTCTTAACACTTGTCTCACCGGATTACGTAATCCAGAAATAGAAGATCATGGGAAAGCACAAAGTATCAAGACGAAAATTTCTAGGTCAGGCAAGCTGTGCAGCAATAGGCACAACAACAGCCCTTAATTCTATGCTCAATCTGGATATGATGGGAGCATTAACGGCACCAACTTTGAAACCTCTTCGAAGAAGTGGTGACTACAAAGCTATGGTGTGCATACTGTTGGCGGGAGGAAATGACAGTTTCAATATGGTCATTCCTACTTCAGCCGATCAATACAATACGTATCAGACTTCTCGATCAAATCTGGCGCTTCCGTCAGGAGACCTATTGCCGCTGAACTATACAGATGACAATGGTGTGAATTACGGACTGCATCCGGCAATGCCAGAAGTACAGCAAATGTTTAATGCTGGTAAAATAGCAATGCTGGCAAATGTTGGTACGCTAGTTCAGCCTACTACTAAGTCGGAAGTAATAAGTCAGTCTGTGCCTTTGCCACTAGGTCTGCTTTCGCACTCAGATCAAGCTAAACACTGGCAAACTTCGGTTCCACAATCGAGAAGTGCCAATGGATGGGGAGGAAGAGTCGCGGACATTGTCAATTCGATGAATGTAAACCAGAACGTGAGCATGGGTATAAGTCTGGGCGGTACGAATATCTACCAGCTTGGAGCGAATAATACTGAATACTCAATCCAGAATTTTGGATCGGGTAGTGTTGGGATTCAAGTATTGGATAGCCCTGAGTTCTTCGAACAAGTAATTGGTGGTGGCGTAGAAAGCCTTCTCAATCAACAGTATCAAGATATTTTCAAGCAGACCTACAGAGAGAAGATACTTTCTTCTCAAGGTCAGCACACAGAATTTAGCCAAGCAATTGACGGAGTTACTCCATTTGCAACGGTCTTTTCAGACAACAGTTTGTCAAGAGACTTGAGCATGGTGGCAAAAACGATAGCTGCCAATGAAACATTGGACATGCAGCGTCAAACTTTCTTCGTCACTCTGGGTGGCTGGGATCACCACGACGATGTACTGGACAATCAGATGGCCATGCTGTCTATAGTTAGTCAAGCAATGAATGAATTCAATTCGGCACTTGAGGAAATTGGCATGGATGACTGCGTGACAACTTTTACAGTGAGTGATTTCGCAAGAACGTTGGCATCAAATGGCAATGGAACCGACCACGGTTGGGGCGGCAATTGCATGGTCATGGGCGGCGCGGTTGCTGGAGGGACAATTTATGGAGATTTTCCAGATTTGGCTATCGGCAGTGACGTTGAAGTCGGCGGTGGCGGAGTTATCGTCCCCGGATTATCAACGGACGAATATTTTGCCGAGTTGGCCATGTGGTTTGGAGTGCAAGATTCTGATATGGAGTACTTGCTTCCGAACTTGGATAATTTCTTCAACATAGGCAGCGGACAACCTATAGGATTTATGAATCTTTAATTGACTAACATGAAACGACATATAAAACATACACTATACGCGGCTTCAGTGTTGGCATTTTGCCTATTCTCAGCGGCTGCTGAGGCGCAATGCAATGGAGGTCATACGACAGATCCTACGGATATGTGGCTCAGTTGTACTGGTCAGCCCAATCCAAATGAAGCACGTAATCAAGAGCATTGGATCTTATATGATCTAGCCAATTTATACGCAATCAATGAATCTATAATTTGGAACTACAACGTCCCAACTGAAACTGACCAAGGCATAAAGTCGATTGTAGTTGATACATCGACCAATGGAAGCTCTTGGAGTGAGTGGGGCACGTTTATCGTAAGTGAGGCATCGGGAAATGAAACCTATGAAGGCGAAGTTGGACCTGATTTCGACGGAATCGCAATGAGGTACATTCTGATTTCTGTAGTAGAGAATTGGGGAGATACGGATTGCAATGGTTTTGCCGAAATTAAATTCAATGTTGGCCCAGGAGCCGTAAGTATAGATGAGCAAGAGGATCCCCTGATAGGCTTCAGCGTTTATCCTAGTCCATCGAGTTCACTGCTCACGATCAACATGGATGAATACCGCGGAGGATATGCTCAAGTATTGAATGCCTCGGGCGAGGTGGTTCTTTCTAAATCGGTAGACGGTGATCGAACTACTATTGGTGTTGGCGCCTTGGCGGAAGGAATGTACTTTATTCGGGTGACCGATAGAGATGGCATGAGCGCCGTGCAGCGATTCACTGTTATGAGATAATCTTCATTTAAAAGATACTTACGAAAAAGGATTTGGGTTTTACCCAGGTCCTTTTTTGTTGCAATGATTTGTCTGCGTGAAATAATAACTCATTTCAAACCTATTCAAAGGAAAAGTCAACTCAAAAAAAATGCCACCCGAGGGTGGCATTTTTTAATACGATTTAAAGGTGTCAATTAGTTAAACTCCATCTTCACCATATTGTCTTTCTTTCCTTTGATGTACATCTCAAGGAGAAAAACAGATTCATCAACCTTGAAGATACGAGATGGGGCAAACTGATGTGCTTCTGTTCCATTGATATCTAGGATGTTCGCGATGGTATACTTTTCTGACTCTCCTGATTCATCGGCAATCTTGTAGGCCGTTAAAAAGCCCCCTTTGCCATCTTTGTGTGATGCAGGAACGTCATCTGGACCTATTTCCGCATTGTTCACATTATCCAAGAATAGAACATAATGTCCTGTTGGAGAGCTTGCATACTTAATTCCGCAACCATTTTTCAATGTGTGCTCAGCGATTTGAGTTTTCGGTAAACGGCGAACCCAATCAAGCGTTCCATTCGGCTTAGTGCGAAGCATAATAATGTCCTCATATCGGTGAACAGTTATTTGCCCTTTGCCAAAAATATATTCACTTCTATAGAAGTCCTGCTCGGCTAAGACCAATGCACTGCCGTCTTTGTATGAAATGAACTCCTTCATCACTAGATCGTTGATTCCTGCTTTCCCGTCCTCTTCTCGCTTCTCATTTTTGTCTTTCTGACGTTGCGACTGGTAAAGGTTAATTAGGTCAATCGAAAATTCATGATCTTCTTTGTCAAGCACTCCAGTGAAGGGATCTACCTTTGAGATTAGTATGCCATTGGTATTAAAGCTCAATGAGCCAGAACCATTCCAACTCACCTTGTAGTCGATTCCGTTGGCATAGATACCAGCTACATTCAAGTTGCCGTCTCCATCCTCAGTGATTTTGAACTCTTGAAAAAACAATTCAGCATTTATGTCCAAGGCTACATTCTTTATTCGTGCATCTTGATCCATAGAAAGCATAACAAATTGGTTGTCTTCCTTCAATTTACCTAGAATATGCGCAGTGCCCTTGGCAGTGCAAGCTAGTGCATTGATGAGGAATTGATCCTCCGTATAAGGTAGTTCAACTTCTTGTCCCCAAATAGGAGAAAGAGCATCATCAAACATAAAAAATCCAAGGACGTCTTTGTTCTCAGAGTTCTTCCTTTTGATAGGCTTTCTCTTATACGATACTAAGAATTTCGACTCGTCAAAAGCAGGAGTAATGGTGAAATGGCTTGGTAAAGTGCCAGCAATTGCTTGTTTCCCAAACGTAACTGCATTTTTGTTTATCACGGTGCCCTCTGACTGCGCCAATCGCACAAAGTCACTAAATTTTGCAGTATTGACATTAACTTCTCTAGCGTAGATTTCAAATTTCTTTTCCTTCTTGATATATGAAGAGAAGAAGTAATACAAGTGACCATTGATCATTTCAAGATCTTCGAATTTCAGATAAGGAGGGAAATCTTCATATTCGAAACGATCTGTTTCAGTCATGCTCTGCGTGTCGTAACGTTGGATAATAACCAACTCTCCTCGGGTCTTAACAGAGATTGTAGCTCCATCTCCAACTCCGATATATTCCTTAGATTTTGCGTCGACCACTTTGTATGGTTCGCCACTCGTAAGTTTTATTTCATCAGACAGCTTTTGAGCCTGGAATTGAATACCGGCGAATACGCACAGTAAAAGCATTAAAGTAATTTTTTTCATAGAGGGATAATTGTAGTTAGCAAACTTAAAGATTTTGTTGGCCCTGTCCACCTTTACATTAATCAATCCACAATATGAAGCAAGAAAAAAGGTGAGCCATTGCCCACCTTTTCCTTAGCACCTAGATAATAATTGATTGAAAATTGAAACGGCCGTCAGACTATTTCGATTCCATAGCGTTTGAGATTTCGTTGAATCCTTTTGTGAATTTAAGCCTCGATTATTGAGCGCTGTGCGCAAATGATTATTTGGCAGGGATTAATGAGTAAGCGGTTGTTGCAATGAGAATTCAAACAATTCCGAATCGGTACTTAGCGCAGTATTAGTTTGTGAACTTGCACGTCTAAGTCAGTTATTAACCTAAGAAGATAGGTCCCAGATGCTATTGTGTGAAGATTAAGATGAACGCTTCCTATATTCCGCGACCAATTTTGACTTATAAGAGCCTTCCCTAAATAGTCAACTATTTCTATTGAGTTGATCTGTGCATTTGATCGAGCATAGAGGATTCTTTCGTCGTTAGGGTTTGGAAAGATGGTGCTCAACATTTGGCCTTCTGCTTCAATGATCAATGAATAGAGATGGGACTCTGGCTCCGTTTCGGTATCTTCAGTTAGCAAAAATTGATTGTCAGCGTAGAAGCAGATTCCCTCTAATTGAAAGGCGTTAATAGTAATTTCTGCTCCTTGTTTTTTGGTGACTGGATTGTATGAAGAGATCGAACTGTCTGACACGAAATAGATCATGTTATGCAAGTGATCCAGAGCGGCACCAGTGATCCAGCTTTGGCGAGGCAGACTGTCAATTAAAGTTGCCATGTGAGATCCTGCAGTAGTTGGCAGACTGTAGTGCTTTGATTGACCTGAGTTTCCATGGTCTTTTGAAAAGAAATGCAATTGATCATTCAAGACGATCATGGCTTCGCAATCAAAACTTGTATTGTTATCAGGAAGTGGATTGGTTTCTTGATCGGAATAGGTGTAATGGATAGTTTCAAAGTTGAAAATGGTATCCTGATTCATTTTGGTTTCGAATTCGGTGACTCGATAAATTTTCAAATCTGTGCGATAACCTAAGTTGTTGCCAATGTCACCAATAAAGAGCGTCCCGTATTCGTCCAGTTGTAACTCTTCCCAGTCCATGTTGACTGCTTGTGGGATTTCGATTTTGTGAATGATTTCGCCAGTTTCGTTTAGTTCGAAAAGTGTAGCAGGATTTCCACTATCGCCAATGACAAAAATTCGAGCGTCTGAAGTCCGAATAATCCCAGAGACTTCTGAGACGAGCGGATCGATAAGCCCTAAAAGTTCAACCTCAACGGATTGTGCTGTTCCCACGCAGAATGAGCACACAGACAATATGAAAAACAGTTCTTTCAAGGAACGAATAGGGTTAAAGCTGCTTTTGTGCTAGCACTGATGACTTGGACAATGTATATTCCTGTGCTTTCTTCGGATAAGTCCAACGTGAAGAAGTTTTTGCCCGCTTCCATGAATTTTGTTCCACCCAATACAACCTTACCAGAACTATTGGTCACTTGTACTTGGTATTCAGTTTTTTCTCGAGCTTGGTAAACGAATTGAAAGGTATTTTCTTCACCTGTATTGCCGGTCGTAAATAGTGATTCTTCGTGCCGGTATTTGAATACTGCAGTTAGTGTTCCTGATTCTAGGAAGTCTTGCTGCATGCTAATAGCGTTGGGATGGTCAAGCCAATGTTCAGAAAAGGCCCAATGATCGAATTCGAAACCTGAATTTTCTTGTATTGCAATGTCTATAGGGTTCCCTGAGAAATAGACGCCTTCAAAGAAGTTCCGGGGACCCAAAGTATTGATTTGGATTGTTCCCGCATCAGAAGGAAAGCACTCGAAAGTGAGGTTTACTTTCTGATTAAAATCAAATTGATTCACGATTTGATCTTGAACAAATGGGTGACGGTCAATCATGAAATTGGGGACTCGATTTTCTGTATGCTCAGTCCATAGATCCATGTCACCATTCCATCGATCATAGTGTCGTTCGATTTCTGGATTGAAAGTTTCTATAACATCTTTGAAGTAAGCTTGCAGGGACTCGGTATTCAATTTGGTGTTCATCAAATCAGCAATTCGATTGATGAACTGTCGCCTGAATTCATCGTTTTCGAGCAGGTTGATGAATATTCTTGAATTGAGTGCGGCGCTTTTTTCATTGTAGATCCAGTCGAACATATCCCAATCTGAAGTAAGCCAATTTGTAAGGCCCATTGTTGTGTCCAGATCGAAAAGGATATAGCGCCACTTGCCGCTCAGGGCAGCTGGCTTCCAAAATTTTATATTGTTGGCCGGCCAGTCGGGATTGCCTGCGAATATCTCGAAGGCGAAATAGTCTTGGTAACTTTGAATGTCTAGCTGAGAGGAGACATATGTGAAATTGGATTCTATGGACAAGTCTTGATTGATGATAAATTGGGATAGATTGAAGTAGTGAATTGTGTCTCCTACAAAAGGTTGGTTTTCGATTTGGCCGATGATTACAGAATCAGCATTTGCCTGGCTGTTTTCGGAACAATAAAATTCACTCACTTTCTCTCGAATACTCATAATCCCCCAGTACTCTCCATTGATATAGACAATGGCAGGCTTGAAACCGAATGCTTCGAAATCAAGCCTTTCCTCTAAGGCCAATTGGTGCCAGTACCCATCTCTAAAATTGGTCTTGAGGAAGTCGGCGCCTGAGTTGCGCAGAACGAGGTGTCGAAATTTGTTGACTCCCGGTTTGTGGTCGAAGAAGGCATATTCCATGAAGTCGGATCCAAACTGACTGCGCGCGGTAAGGCGCAGTGGCTTCTGTGTCTTTGTGCGTGAGCTTTTGCCGCCGTGAATTTGAAGACCAACTTCTTGGCTGAACTTAAGGTCTCCATTCTCAAAGTATTCGAATGAGATTGGAATCTCCCTTTCTGCCCAGTAGTTTGCCCCGAAGTACGGCCATTCCTTCTCTACATTTGGTCCGTCCATATAGAGCCCTACAATCGGATCGAAAAGGCTGTCGTTTGCGCAGCTGAGAGAGACAATTGGTAAGTTATGATTGATGTTGACAAAGTAAGTGGCATACTTCGATGCAGAGGGTAACCAACCATCTTGAAAAAATGCTGATTTCACAACGTGCAGAGAATCTACAATTAGCGGATCCTCGTATTGCGGTGAGGCTGCAGTGGGTGGGCTGCCGTCGAGAGTATAATGAATTTGACCTCCGCTAAAGGGAGGGAAAATGATGAGTTCGAATTGATCCTCATAATGTCCAGCTGCATGAGATAGAGTAGGACTCGGCGCATAGCCAAGAAAGTTCACGGTAGAATTGTTGCCGTTGGGAGTCGGTGAGTCGAAGAATCTGAAATCGGCTTGGCCCTGTGGTATTCCAAAACTGTGGTTTTGCTGCAGACTAGGGACAAGGATGTTTTGGACGAGGCCATCATCAATATGACTTAGAAAGAGCTGCTCGCCATTCAAGCCTATTCCAAAAGTAAAGTGGAATTGGTCGGTGGAGTCGGCAGTTCCGAAAACTACCACTAAATCTTCAGGATCGAGATTGGTATTTGGTAAGTTCCATTTGAAAAGATTCGCGGCATCATCACTGAGATAATATAGGTCGAGTTCAATTTCTGAAGCACCCACATTTTTCAGTTCAATCCAGTCTGGCGTTTGTCCAAAATTATCACTGAATTCCGTGTTTCCTGACACGACTTCGTTTATGACGAGTTGCCCTTGCATTGCACTGAGCCCCCAGGCAAAGAGAATATTAATGAATAGACTGAATCTGAGTATGGGCAATTTCTTGCTGTTCGTGAAATGTAAATTTAACCATCCCTAGTCGAATGCAAGCACAAAAATGTTCAATTATGGAATGTCCAAGGGGGTATGCGAGATAAGGACTTATGAATAGTTAGTAGTCTTTTGCACTATGGATAACGAGGAGTCTTTTTTGAATTTGGTATTTCTGAAATTTAATTGGCTACCAGCTGGGTTGAAGTTGGGATACAATTCATCATTTGCCAACGGCTAAAAAAAAGCAAATAAAAAGGCCCCGATCTAAACCGGGGCCTTTTCTCAATCAATTCCTCTTCAGGACAAAGATTGATCTCCACTCAACATTTTACTATCAAGGACAGATACTTCCATACATTCCAAGGAAGGCGAGTAGGTCAGATAGATCTACTTGTCCATCTCCAGTTAAATCTCCTGGACATGTATCCTCGCAATCACATAGTACTTCCCAACAGAATACATCTTCACAATCTCCATCTGGGCTTGATCCTGTTATCGTGAGACAAACAGTATGTGATCCAGGTGTATCGTAGCAATGTAAAGGATTCTGAATTGTGCTTGTGTTTCCGTCACCGAAATCCCAATGCCACGTATTTATCGTAGTAAACGCACCTGGCACACTCACATCGAAGAATTGCATGCAGCAACCATCGGCTTGAGTGATAGGGAACATTTCCCATAAGAAGCGCGAATGTAGCTCACATGGCTCAGGACAGTCACCTGCACATTCTACAGTGATATCATGACATACAGTCATTGATACACTTGGATCTGCACAACAGTAAACAGTATAGCATACAATATATGTACCTGAGGCAGCATATGTATGTGTTGCTACTTGTCCTGGTGTATCAGGCGATCCGTCACCCCAGTTCCAGCTGTAGCATAAGTTACCATCATAATCGTCAGATTCAATTCCGACAACTGAAACAGTGCACATATCAACAGTGTAATCGAAGTCAATGAAAGAAGGTAATGTGCATGGAGGACAGTCAACCGTCACATCATGACATACAGTGTATCCGATACTTGTATCATCACAACAGAACACGTTCAAACAAACAGTGTATGTGCCGCTAACAGCATATGTATGACTTACATTACCACCAACTTGAGTAGTACCGTCTCCCATATTCCAAGTCCAGCAAATTTCGTCTGGGCAAGGTACATCTGGCAGATTGATAAGTGTTCCGATAGAACAGTCATCAGAACTTACAATGATATTGAAATCAATGTTCGTTGGTAAGTTGCACTCACAATCAACTTCGATTGTTTGGCAAGCTGTTACTCGCACATTAGGATCCTCACAACAGTAAACATCCACACATACGTCGTATATACCGTCACACGCATAGTTGTGTACAGGACATTCATTTACAGGATGATCACTTTGTGTTCCATCTCCCCAGTACCATGTTGAACAATACTTCGTAGGATCAAGAACTTGATCTAAGCAGAATCCAGCTTGGCAATCAGCTCCAGAAGTTCCGAAGTAGGTATATGAAATGGCGTCAGGAACAACACAACAGCAGTCTACAAGAACATCATGGCAAATCGTGACCCATTGTGAAGGATCCTCACAACAGTATACAGTCATGCAAACAGTGTAAACACCGCAATCTGTATAGCAATGGATAGGGCAGATATTAGCAGGGAAGTTTGCAACTTGTCCGTCACCAAAGTCCCAAGTCACACAGTAAACTGCAGGATCGAGCATTGGTTGTGGGCAATTGAATCCAATTTGGCATCCTCCAGTTCCTGCAGGGCAGTCGCTAGCCGGTGTCCAATCGAAATCAATATCCGTAGGTACTTCACAACAGCAGTCAACAAATACTTGATGACAAACAGTGAATGATTGTGTGTCATCGTTGCAGCAGTATACTGTCAAACAAACAGTGTAGATACCGCAATCGGTATAGCAATGAATTGGGCAGTTTGGAGCACCAGGAATAATGGTTCCGTCTCCCATATCCCATACGACACAATACAAGTCTGGATCAAGCGCTGGGCAAGTGAAACTGATTGTACATCCTCCATTAGGGCAAAGGTCTACAGATGAATCTGACCAAGTGAAGTCGAACACTGGAATAGTACAGCAGTCAACCTGAAGGTCGATGCAATGAACATCCTGAGTTATTGTTCCGTCAGCATTCACACAGCAATCAGTGTGGCATATAACATATGATCCAGAAGTCACGAAGCAGTAGTTGAAGATGTCACCTTGAGCGGTTACAATTATATTTCCGAATGCATCGTAGATTTCCCACTTGTCACAAGGATCGTTTGGTGAATCCGGCTCTGGAGTCAGGTCACTAAATACATAGCAGCAATCGCCAATTGTATCGTAGTTAAATGTAGCATCCGGAGTGCAGCAATCAACAGAAATATCGATGCAGTGAGTCAATGAAGTAATTGTACCATCTGCATTTACACAGCAGTCAGTATAACAAACAACATACGTGCCAGTACCAGGGAAACAGAAGTCATAAAACTCACCGTTTGCAGAGGCAATTACGTTTCCAAGAGCATCATATACTTCCCAGATGTCACAAGGGTCGTTTGTTCCAGCTTCCGGCGTCAAATCCTCAAAATGGTAGCAGCAATCTGCAAGAGGCTCTGCACTAAACAATGGATCTGGAGTACATCCACAATCAACCTGAAGGTCTATGCAATGAACATCCTGAGTTATTGTTCCGTCAGCATTCACACAGCAATCAGTGTGGCAAATAACATATGATCCAGAAGTCACGAAGCAGTAGTTGAAGATGTCACCTTGAGCGGTTACAATTATATTTCCGAATACATCGAAGATCTCCCACTTTTCACAAGGATCGTTTGGTGAATCCGGCTCTGGAGTCAGGTCACTAAATACATAGCAGCAATCGCCAATTGTATCGTAGTTAAATGTAGCATCCGGAGTGCAGCAATCAACAGA
>JBLHIB010000053.1:0-22130 GCA_047615865.1 Gammaproteobacteria bacterium | reverse complement strand
CTATCCTGGAAATAATAGACACCTGCATTTTCCGGTAGATCATGAAAAACTTGAGAATCCAAGTTATTGGGAAGGAAGGCCTCGCCGCTTCCTCGTTTGCTCATGTCTATGAGCTCGTCAATTCCCAAAACATCGATGATCTTTTGAAATAACTCAACTGTGGCCAGCGTATCGCCTTTAGCCCTGTGCCGAGCGTCATTACCAATGCCAAAATGCACGCAGATATTTCCCAAACTATAAGAAGCGTGACCGGGATAAGCCTTTTTTGCCAATCGAACTGTGCAAAGTTTGTTCTTGTTCCAAACTATTCCAGCCTCCTCAAAATGCTTTTTCATGAAGGAATAGTCGAAATTGACGTTGTGGGCTACGAAAATGGCATCGCCAATAAAGGCCTCAATTTCAACGGCGACATCCTCAAATCGCGGTGCATCGCACACCATGTCATCCGTTATTCCCGTGAGCTGAGTGATATATCGGGGGATGGAACCCTCCGGTTGAATCAAGGAATGCCAAGTGTCCACGACTTTTTCTCCATCGAAGAGGCACACGCATATTTCCGTAATACAATTGCCAGAAGCATAGCTTCCGGTAGTTTCGATATCTGTAATTGCAAATAACACGGTCTCAAAAATACAAAAGACACTTCGCCTTGTATTTACGTTCTTTGCATTGTTTTGAGAAGTTCAATGAAATATTTCGTTATTGCACTAGCAATTGCCCTGCACTTATCATCCTGCAGCAGCAATGAGCAACCTTTACAAGAAGGGCCAATCGATGTTGATACGGCTAAAATTGAACTTGATTCAATGGTCGAAAAAGGTCCTCCAGTTGTAGTTTGGCCCTACTTATCCAATGACAACTGCGAGGAGTTTCTGACTGAGTTTGCCGCGGATAACCCCGAGAGTAAGGTGCGTATCAAAACCAAATTTGGGGATATTGAAATGGAATTATTCGATGATACTCCTTTGCATCGTTCTAGTTTTATTTATTTGGTCAAACGCGCGTACTTCAATCCAACTGAATTTGTGCGGATTGTCAAAGGTTTCGTCGTTCAAGGAGGTAATTCTGAGAAGATGCTGGCGTCACAGAAGAGGTTTATTATGGGATCGTACACCATTCCTAGTGAAATCAAACAAGGACATCCTCACCTTCGTGGAGCTTTGGCTATGTCTCGGTCATATACCAATAACCCCGAAAAACGGTCATCAGCATATGATTTTTACATTGTTCATGGTACTGTGCCGTCAAAAACCGAGATTTACGAAGCCAAAAAGAGCAACAGCTGGAAATATAGAAATGATCACATGCGATTGTACAAGAAGAGAGGTGGTACAATTCATCTGGATGGTGAGCATACCGTCTTTGGAAAAGTGACCAAAGGAATGGACGTTGTTGACATTATTGCAGCTTTGCCAACCGATGACACCGATTGGCCAAAAGAATATGTTGAGATGAATATCGAATTGATAATTGAATAGATGAGAAAAAGAATGAAGTTGACGTGGATTATTGCCCTTCTCACGCTGTTTATTGGTGAGGCACAAGGCCAAATGCTAAGAAATACCGAAGTCGTAACCACTTCTTTCTTACAAGATGATGAAGAAGATGGCTGGGACGAAGAAGATGAAAGAGGTTTTTCCATTACACTCAACCTTGGCGCTTACTTTGCGAATAAGAAGTCTGCTCAGGTATACAATGGCTCAGGAGTGGTAATCGATGGGGATGAATTTCAGTTTGTCTTTGAGGATGATGGCAGTGGAATACGTTATTTCAGTATCGGTGAAAGGCTCAACCCTGATTTATTCCTAAATCAAACACAGTCTGTTTTAGATGCCATTGGTGCTACAGGCTTGACGATTCCTTTTGATTCTTCTCCTGCCAATATGAGCTATCAACCTGCGTTCGTGATTGGAGTCAATCTGAAGTACAATTTCAGCAACACTGCCGCTGTTGTTCTTGATTTGAATACAACCCGATTGAAGGCGGTCGATGTCTTTACTATTCAATTCATCGGAACCGGTCAGCAGCAAAATGCACAAAATGATGTGCGTCCTTATACGATTACAGGCGAAGAACAGCGAATTTTTATTTCATTGGGGTATCGACAAGCCTGGGAATTAAAGGCAAAGAACAAAGTCTACCTTGATTTTTTCGGAAACATGCTTATGACTCAATTGCGAAGTAATTATCTTACTGTCCCTAGCGGTGCGGCAGGAACATCATCAACTGGATTTACTGATTTGCAATTGATCACATATTCTCGCGCCAACAACGCCATAGCGCCAGGTCAATACAATCCCAAAGCGGGAGTAGGATTCGGTTTTGGAATAGGGCCGGGTGTAGAATTTGTATTGAAGGAAAAAATAAGAATGGATCTCGGCTTGATCATTTCACGAGATAAAGTGAAGATTGAGCAATACGGCGACAATATGATCAACTATCAGGTGGTTGCTAGATTTGGTATTTAATAAAATTGTCCACCCCAGTGGATGGACAATTTTTGAAACCTTAACCAAATTACTATTACTATTTTGAATGCCTCGTAAGGCTACCTTAACCAAATCTAAGGTACAACAGTACTTTGCTTAAATCGTTGCTCCTCTAAGGAACGGTGGGCTTTTGCCAGTAAGCGGGATGTACTAAACAAGGAATGCAAATCAACAAGCGGTCAAAATGGATAAACTAGATAAATTTCAAGGCTACTTTCAAAATTACATAGGACTTGCCAAGCACTTGGACATGAAAACTGCCTTGCTTGAATCGGCCGCAGATATTGAAAAACTTATTGATCCCTTGAGCGAGGAAAAATTGGATTATGCTTATGCACAAGGCAAATGGTCAATCAAAGAGTTGCTTGTTCATATAGCCGATTGCGAACGGGTTTTTCAATACAGAGCCCTAAGCTTTTCCCGCGGAGATACAACCGACCTACTTGGATTTGATCACGAATCGTGGGTGCCTACATCAAATGCTTCATCTCGCACAAAACAAGATTTGCTCGAAGAGCTGAAGAATATTCGAAGTAGTACTTTGAATCTTTTCAATTCCATGGACGATGACCAGCTAGACAAAACGGGAAGTGCAAATGGAAATGTGATGTCGGCACGGGCTGTGGCGTTTATTATTGCAGGGCATTCAATGCACCACATCAATGTCATGCGCGACAAATACGTCAATAGCTAGGAAGTAAGCGCAGGGAAATACGATTGCCTAGGTTCTATCCTGGCCTTCGAAATCACTAAATTAAACTTGGTCAATGAGGTCGATATCCCCGTTGTTTTTGATGACATAGGAAAGCGACAAGCGCAAATACAATTTCTTCAAGGATTAGAAATTTTATCAAATCGATTGGCGGTAACTGTATCTCCCAAAAGTCTTGTCATTTGTGCGATTTGGTTGGCGGCAGCCATGTTGGTTGTATCCAAGTTGTGAGCACTCATGAGCACACCTATGGCATAACGTTGGTAGCCATTCCCCTTTTTGAACTGTCCTTGATCGGCTAGCGTGTCTCCAAGTTGAAAAGCCAGGGTCGCAATTTCGCTAAGATCCAAGCTCGCCATTTCCAGAATTTCGTTGGGATTTCCTTTGTCCACAGCTTGTTCAATTGATGAGATTCCTTTTGGAATATTGCCACTTTGCACAAGACAAATACCCCTCTCGTAGTAGTATGGAACCAAATTCGAGTCCAAAGAAAGCGCGTTGTCGTACCATATAACGCATTCCTTAAATTCCCTTAGTAGGAAGTGTGCATGGGCTTTGGCACCTGCGGCTGCAAAATAGCTGGGATCAAGCTTCAAGGCCTCGTCGAAAAAATTATTTGCCTGATTGTTCAACTTGTTGGCCGCATCTATATCGCCCTCGCTATAGAGCGACTCCGACTTAAGTGATAGCTCGACGCCCCGTTTAAACGGCTCTAATCCGTCGGATAGTTGTGGGTTTCCCTCAGGGGAATCGCAGGAAACGAGGCAAGAACAACTGATAGCTGCCAGGACTATTAAACGTAATGGATTCATGGCTGCAAGTTAGCTAAATGAGGATTCTTGAAGCTCAACTTGGAGCAGAAACAAATTGTTTTCGATCGAGAATCGTCAGACTTGAATTTCCTTGGATAGAGGTTCTGTGCATGAATAAGAACGGTTATCTTTGCGGCTTCAAAGATTGATTATGAGCGAGACTACTGAAAGATCGATGCATTTCATCGAGCAAATAATAGATGAAGATCTTAAATCAGGCAAACACCAAACGATTGTTACTCGATTTCCACCTGAGCCAAATGGTTACTTGCATATTGGTCATGCCAAGAGCATCTGTCTAAATTTTGGGCTGGCCATAAAGTTTGGTGGTAGAACAAATCTTAGATTCGATGATACCAATCCAGTCAAGGAAGACATCTCATATGTCAATTCAATACGTGAAGATGTTAAGTGGTTGGGCTTCGAATGGAATGCCGAGCCTGTATTTACATCAGACTATTTTGAAACGCTTTATGCATTTGCTGTCAAGCTTATCGAAAAAGGTCTTGCCTACGTTGATGATCAATCGGCAGAAGTTATTGCCGAGCAAAAGGGAACTCATACAGAAGCAGGTATAAACAGTCCATTTCGTGAACGAACAGCAGAGGAGAATCTCGAGTTGTTCTCTCAAATGCGAGAAGGGAAATTTGCCGAAGGCTCAAAAATATTAAGAGCCAAAATTGACATGGGGCATGCGAACATGCACATGCGTGATCCGTTCTTATACCGTATTAAGTTTGCAACCCATCACCGAACTGGCGACGAATGGTGTATTTATCCGATGTATGATTTTGCCCATGGTCAATCAGATTCCATTGAAGCAATTACGCATTCAATCTGTACTTTAGAATTTGAAGTACACCGACCGCTATACAACTGGCTCATTGAGCAATTGGAGATTTTCCCAACTCGACAGATTGAATTTGCACGTCTGAACTTGAACTACACGATCATGAGCAAAAGAAAACTGCTCACATTGGTAGAGAAGGAAGTGGTTGACGGCTGGGATGATCCAAGAATGCCTACAATTTCGGGACTTCGCCGACGAGGGTACACTCCTGAGTCGATTGTGAATTTCTGCGATAGAGTAGGTATTGCCAAAAGAAACAACATTATTGACGTGTCGCTTTTGGAATTCAGTGTGCGAGAGCATTTGAATAAAATAGCTCCGAGAGTAATGGGGGTTTTGAATCCTATTAAATTGGTAATTACCAATTACCCAGACGGAAAAACTGAAATGCTTCCTACCATCAATAATCCTGAAGATGAAAGCATGGGGAGTCGTGAGATTCCATTTAGTAAAGAGGTCTGGATTGAATCAAACGATTTCCTAAAAGTCTCGCCAGGGAAGAAGTACTTCCGTTTGGCTCCAGGCAATATTGTTCGATTGAAGTCGGCATATATTGTTACCTGCACAGGCTTTGAAGAAGACGAGAAGGGTGAAGTGACGACTGTGTTTTGTGAGTACTTCGAAAACTCAAAGAGTGGTTCGGATGTGAGTGGAATCAAGTCGAAAGGAGTGCTGCACTGGGTCGAATGTGAAAATGCTATTGACGGTGAAGTACGTTTGTACGACCGACTGTTCAATGATGAATCTCCTGATGGTCACAAGGATAAGGACTTCATGGACTTCATCAATCCCGATTCACTCAGCATTCTAACAAACTGTAAGCTGGAACCAAGTTTGGCAAGCGCTAAAGTAGGCGATGGCTTCCAATTCCAACGATTGGGCTACTTCTCGGTAGATTCAAAACTATCGGCGCCTGGAAAGCCTGTTTTTAACCGCACTGTTACATTGAAAGACAGCTGGAAGAAAGGCTAGATATTAAGCTGAAATGTGAGGTAATAACCACGACCATCGGCTGGAATTATACCTGGCCCTGGATACCCTGCGGCCCTTCGAGTAAAGTATGAAGTGTTCAGTAAATTGTTCACGCTGAACGAGAATTGAAACTTAGATACTTCGTACTTGACCGTATAATCGAAAATATGGTAAGCAGGTATCAGTCCATCCACTCCATTAGGAGTGCTTACTGCATTCGTAGCATCTGAGAATTGTTCTCCAGTGTATGAATATTGAATGCTTGCACCAAATTTATTCAGATACAATTGTAGTCCTGATTTAAAAGTGAGCATGGGAATGAGCTCAACTCGCTTATCGTAAAAAGCACTTATTTCTGAGTCTGTATATCGACCATATGTGAACGCTCCATTGACGAAGAAGGTGAGTTTGTTGAGTTCATTGTTGCCTCCGAAGAATTGCAGGAGTTCTGTCTCAGCAAATGCCTCAATTCCAACATTTCGGGCTTTAGATATATTGGTGCGTAAACGAACAGCTTTCTCTATAATAACAGGATCCGGAACAGTCGTAAAGTATGATCCAATGCGGTCATTGTACTGAAGTAGAAAGGCGCTTATATCGAAGTTGATGTAATTTCCCCAATGTCCACGAGCGCCAATGTCAGCTGTGTATCCTCTCTCATCTTTGATGTCTGGATCGACAACTGTGCCCGCATTTTTTATTTGGATATCAGTGAAGTTGATGGCCCGGTAATTTTGGTTCCAGTTGGAGTATATCTCAATATTTTCGTTGACTTTGTATGTCAAACCAATTCCAGCAAGAATGAAATCTCGCTTGCTTGATTGATTGGCGGAAAGAAGTGTGTCCTCTATGATTTGGCCTGCACCGTCCCGAATTGTTTGACGAAATTGTCCGTCTGCTTTGGTTTGAATCCACTCATAGCGAATACCTGGAGTGGCTGAAAGTTTCTTTGTCAGTGGAATGATCTCTTGCGTATAGATAGCCACATTCTGATTGGGGAAAGAATAGGACGAGCCATCAATTTCTTCGTCTGCAATAAACTCAAAGCTGGCTTGATTTGTCGAATTGGCCATCCCTTGTCGCGCATGACTTGTGCCTTGAAAGTATCTTAAGCCTCCGGCAAATACAACTAGTTTTTCCTTCCAGAATAGTTTGTGTAGAAATCGCGTTTCGTTACCCCAATTGCGAAATTTACCATCGATAAGATTTCGTTCTTGCAATGGATCTGTTCGGTTGGCTTGACCGAGATATCCAAGAGCGCTTCTCTGTGCCAGAAGGCCAAAGGTTTTACTTGAAAGTGAGGTGAACTTTGAGAAATTATACTCTAAGTGAAACGATGCCAGTTTCCAATCAACAAAAAACCAATTCCTGTCGCGGAAGGATTGCCTAGGGTTGGCATTGAAGTGAACATCTGTCAGTCCCCCTGGCTGTTGCGCGAGATAATTCATGATCGTCACGTCTGCCTCAATACTCAACTTTTCTCCTTTTGACCAAGAGGTTCTTAGATATCCTGTATGGACGTCATAACCACTGTTTGGACGCCAACCGGAGCCAGTTTTGTATTGGTAGAAACCGTAGTAGGTCCAATTGCTTCGACTTCCAGATAAACTTAGAAAAGTATTGCTAGAGGCAATAGCAGGACTAATGGTATCTTGAACGCCATACGAACCGATGGTTTGGCGAAGCGTTACTTCCAAGGCTCGGTTCTTGTTCCCCTTTTTCATTATGAAATTGAGCAGACCACCAAACTGAGGACCATACTGCAAGGCTGCAGCTCCTCGCACGAGGTTGATTTTTTCCACAGCCTCTAGAGGAGGGGTGTAATAGCTCTCAGGATATCCCAGTGGGTCAGCTGAAATATCGTATAGGTTTTGACGGACGTTGAAATGAGATGTGCGGTTTGGACTTAGACCCCTAGCGCCAATGCCTAGTTGAATTCCTGCACCGTCTGTTTCCCAGATATTAAGCCCAGCTACTTTGTTATATACTTGTCTGGTGTTGTTTGTACTCACATTCGCCAGTCCTTGGTTGGGATAAATCACCTCACTTTTCATTCCTCGATACACAGCAGTGCCTTCGACTGCTTGCAAGTGCGAGAATTGACTTCGATTTTCTGCCGAAATGATTTCTGCCTGTCCTAAAACGACTTCGAAAGTTGACAAATAAATGACCACAGACTGTTTGTCTTGGAGGTCAACTTTCTCTATTTCTGGCTTATATCCTGATTTGTAAATCGAGAATGTATGAATCCCAGAAAGGGATGTTAATTTAAACTTGCCGTTGGCCCGAGTGAAATGGACTTTTGGTGATCCATCAATTGTAATTTCTACATTTTCAAGTGCGATAGAATCTTGATCGTAAACTTGAATAGTCACGGTGTCTTGAGCCCATGAATTCAGACTCGCAGCAACAATCAGCAACGACAAAAGGAATTTAGTCATTGAGCCTTGAGTTGATTTGCGTGAAATTATAAGCCAACATATCATTCTCAAAAGGGAGTACCCACGTTTTGTGATGCCAAGTATCTTCGACCTTGCTGAGGTCGATTTCTGGATCCACAAAAAGGCGTGACCCAGATCCGTTTAGGGTAACCATAATATTGGCTCTAATTTCGGGATTCAGAACTCCTTCTGCCTCATAGAACGCCTTGAGGTGAGCTGCGTATTGTAGAATCAAATCTGGTTGAGTACTCATCATCTTCTCCTGGTTGGGAGTGAGATGACAACCGTTCCGAACTTCCAAATTACCAGAAAATTCAGGATTGTGCACGTAGAACGTTGCTTTTCCGGCTTTCTCCATGAGCATTACTCGCCACGAAAATCGATATCCCTCCTCGGCCCAAAATAGGTTGTCAGGATAAAGAAGAAAGCGGAATGGAAAAATCAATTGAAAGGTAAAAAAGCCGACTAAGAATAGAGCGCTGTATTTTGTCTTCATTTTTGACTTCACTTCCCAATCATATTGTACTCCATTTTGGCTTAGTTGATTGACAATTTTTCTATGCCATGGAGTCGGGAAGAAGACTAGCGTTGACGCCATCATGACAAGAGGAAATATCCCGATTGGAAATAGGAGTCCGGTAAATAAATGAAAAACAGAAACTGCCAAGTAGGCGGGTAGAACGGTCTTTTTGTTCAACAATAGAAATGGGATGGCAAGATCGAAAATAGCGCCTCCCCAGCTCATTACAAAGGCAGTCGATTTGTACGCTAGCAGTGAACCAATGACTGGTAAATCGGCGTGCTGTGGCAGCCAGATTGCCAAAGGTTCGGCATTGAGAAGCCAATCCGTGTTGAGTTTTGAAATTCCAGCGAAGAAATAGACTAGTCCAATCATAAGCTTGACACTGTCTATGTTCCATTTTGGGACATTCTTTAGTCTGGTTACTAAGCCAAGTCTGGTATCCAGTGAAAAACTTCGATTGGCCGGCAGTAGAACTAAAATCAACGCCATACAGGAGATGAAGTAGTAATGATTGAGATAGTTGGCTCGATCTAGTAACTCAATATAAGTGAACGACAGGAGGAAAAGGACGCTGGCATACTTATAGAAAAGCCCAAGAGCAATTAATAGAGATGAAATTCCAGCGATGATAAACAGGAGATAAATTCCCCAATCAGTGGGATAGGTAAGCCATTCAAATCCAAAGTATGAAAAATGGAAATCTGGTTGAATGTACAATTCATGGATCCAGTCATAGAGCGCAAAGCGAACAAGACCAATGAGCATCATTGCTCCGAAAATAGCTCTGAATATTCCAAGAGGAGCTATGTCAGTCGTTTTATTGAAATATGTCGAAACCCTTTTTTTAATCACCGTCGTTGTCTTGGTAAGTGATTAAAATCCCAAGTGCCGACATCATGTCAACCTTCCAAAGAACATTAAGTTTTTGCATGTCAGCATACAAAGAAAAAGCCTCAACCTGATTGACGTCCACATATTGTGAAAATGGAGGAATTATGCTCTCAACTCCCATTTTCACGGCATCGATTTGGTATCCAATTTCTACAGTCAACTGATCCCCATTGTACTGCGCATCTAATGAGCTGAGATAGTCGTCTAGTCCTGAATAATTCTCATCATCTATTCCGTCGCCTAGAAAGAGATTTTCGAATGCTAGGATACTCGCCATCAAGTACTCTTGAGAATTGGACTGGCCAAAATACCCCTCGACCCGGTCTGGAAGAGGAGCTTGACTGAAAGTTAGTGCTCCAACAGGAATACCGACTTTCTCAGTTCTTGTATGTGACTCGTAGCTCTTGTTAAAAGCATTGAGAAATAACCCGATTGAGCTGCCGACAGCCGTTCCTGTGTTGCTTGTGAACTCACTCAAATAATCACCTCCTGTTGAAGACCATGTCTGGACGACGATTGAAGCTTGGTCGGCCATTGCAGTCGTAAGCGTTGCCAAGTATTCTTTCCGGCTAGTAGCATTTTCATCGACAATGAACAAGTTGAGCATATCTTGGTCTCCAAACGATATAGGACCGTGCAGTAAATAATCAAGAGTTGGAAAACCTCTAGCAGCTAGGCTAGAAACTGTTTCGATATCGAAGTCGCTACTGGCAATTTTTGTATTAATCATTGCTGTGTCGGCTGGATAAGTATTGGTAGATGCCTGCAGTGCTAATACGTCTGCCGGACCAAAGTTAAACATAGCGACATACTGCCAAGAAAGTGAGGCGCTATGAAATTTAGTTCGGCAAATGCCTAAATTTTCAAGTGACGGTTCTTCGACAAAAGTTTCACAGCTTTCTTGAAGATTATCTACTTGCTGACTATACGCCGCATATGCTGGTATGATTGTGTGTAAAGCAAGGTTTTCTAAATAGGCCTGTCTGTTGAACACACTGCAATCAGCGGCATCTTCCTTCTTTTTACATCCGGTCGCTAGAATCAGGAAAGCACAAGATGCGATCAATAATATATTGGTTAAACGAAGACTTGAGCTGCTCGTCATGTTACAATGCATCTGCGATTCCTGATAGATTGAATTGATTGGCTATCTCGGCCTTGACAGTATTTAAGTCAGCGGCAGTGACTTCGTAAAAGTTTGTCCCGATTGTATCTAGCCATCCGTCTACCGTGTTTCCTGTGAAACCATTCATTTTTCCAAAGCGCAGTGCATCGATGAAGGCCCAGGCTTCACTTAGTTGATGGTTTCGCAATGCATTATCTGTGAGGTCGCTTAAAGCTCCATTGAGATAGTGAATAGCCGTGCCAGCAGATGCCTTTGCAAACTCATCTAGGATTATGGTTATGTTACCATCACGAGTGCTTAAGTCGTTGGCTGTTATTGCCGCTCGCCCTGTGCGGAAGGCTAGTGATAGGTTGTCAGCTGAAAATATAAGATCATTTCTTCCAAAGGTATACTTGCCCCAGTAATCATCTATTCCATCGTTGGGATAATCGTATCCATCTGTCAAATATCCATAAGCCTCGTCCCAATGATGCTCCATTTCAGTATAAAACTTTTCATCGTCTATATCGACAGCTGTGCTGTTGTCTACATTAATTTCATCGTCTGACAAGTACCACAGGGTGCATTGATTGTAGAAGACTGAACCCATTAGACCTTTCTCCACCAATTGTGTGATCTCCCTTCCATTGGCATTCATCAAGTATGCCTTTTCCGGATTAGTAGTACTTTGAACAACGCCAGCAACACCTGGTCCTCCTGTGAATTCAGAAGATGTTGTGGCTGCGCTTATTGCACCTATTTCGTCAAATAGGTCCTCATAATATGCTTGCCAAACTGGGTCAGCAGAACCAGCGGAAGCAGCTGTTTTACTTTTTAAATTCTTTGTACTTTCATTTAAGTCTAGGTCATAAGGATCTTGCCATGTGACACCTTCGTTGGCATACATATTTTTAAGAACTTGAGAGTCGATTGCAACACCTGGAGTATTTGCAGATTTAAGTAAATCGACAATCTCGGTCAACATAAGTTGTCGTTGTGTTTGACCCTTGAAGGAAACAGTAGTGTTTCCCTGGGAATCTGTAAAAACATATTCAGAAGGGACGTTGAGTGCGGCATTTTCATATGTGCAACTGCCATCATCTGTCTTTGCCTTCGAATCAAAGTTCAGTGCTGATTCATCTGTGCATCCCTCACGATTGCATGATGTTGCAACTGTGATTAAGGCCAAAAGCGCTATTGTAGTAATATTCTTCCTCATTATTTCTTTGTTTCTGGTGCAAATCTAGAGGAGAAGAAAAGGGTTTACAATACCCTAATTCGGGTATTTAGATTCAATCTAAATAGATTCTGGTGTTGACTAATTCCGCTTGAACACAAGCAGGACGCCAATTGCAATAAGAAGTAAGAAGAGTCCAGCGACCCACATTTTGTACTGTTGGAGGATGAACTTGGTCATATTGGACAGATTGGATTTCATCTCTGGTTCTATCACAGCAGCATATCCCAGTTCACTATTTAAGTGCACAGCGGCATAATGAGGTCGGTTCAGAGCAAATTTGCGCATGTCGCGCAGAGATTCCTGCCATGTGATGTATTTCTCTGGGTAATTCCATCTTGATATTTGAGACTCTATCTCTGGGGCAATCATGGCAGAAATTGAATCAATTGAGGCGGTTATGTATGTTGTGTTGAGGCAGCTGGCGCTCAGTTCTTTGTACCTCTCAGCATAAGCTGATGAAAATTGTGTATTTGCGCGCAGCGCTGACCAAATAGAAGAAATGCAGTTGTCCTTCTCCTGAATATGAGCGTACATATCCTGATCTTCTACTTGAAAAGTTGCGTCGAGATCAATAAGTGCCAGATGAAGTGGGCCATTTTCTATGCGGTAGAACTGAACGTTGTTGTCGCCGGCCCAATCTAGGTTGCGAAAGAAAGTTTCGAGAATCATGTAGTCAATGAAATTCTCGATATTCAATAGTTGGGAAATAGAATCGAGTGAATTTGCATCGTCAGAATTTGATTTATTGATAAAGCCGAGTAGGTGGAGCAAGGTGGAGTCTTGAAATTGATCGTCCATGACAACTTGATCGAGGTTGACACCATGGAAATTTGCCAAGAAGCTCTCATCCGGTCTAGGGCGCAAATTCATAAGCCCCCAATATACTCCATTGACATATAGTGATACGGGTTGAAAGGCGATGCTTGCGATCTGAGTTTTCCTTGCGGCATTGTGGACTACCATGTCGGCAATTACGTTACCAGAATGGCTGCTAAAAGGCGATCGAAGTAAGAGATAAGGTAAGATCTGCTCTTTACCAAAGAAGCTATAGTCCAGTCCGACGGCATTTAACTCTAGCCGTTCGCACAATCGCAAAGATTTTTGGGGAGCCGCTCTAGCCAACAAACCATGAGTTCTCAGTCCACAATTGGTTTGGAATGCAAGTCGGCCATTTTCGTAATACGAAATTGAAACAGGACGTTCCCATTCTAATCCACGTTGCTGGTAATTTCCAGAATACAAGGGTCTTTTTTCTGTCCAATTGACACCTGGAACTAAGATGCCAACCTTCTCATCAAATAGGTTGGGGGCATCAGTAGTCAATGAAAGTATGGGTAATTCAGAGACTTGATCTTTTTCAAGTACGAGGTTATGCCTATTGCCTTGTGAATTTATGAATATGCGACCAGTGCGAATATTTTGAGCCGGTTTCCAAACAAATCGCACAGGGTCTAAAGAGTCGATTGAGTTGTTAGGTGTTGAAGGTATATTGGCGATTTCGAGATCTACGATTTTTTCAGACCAAGATGCAGTTTTTGGAACTTCGGTAATCGACTGAGCGATTAATGACGGAGCGCAAAGCATGAAAGCAATGATGGAGAGGGGGAGTCTCAATTTGCGTCTAGTTCTTCAAGAATACTCTCCATGTTCTCGGTGAAAACTGTCTGGAATTCGCCGCCTTCGTCATAGATGAGGTAGACATCTAAATCAAGTTCGGGATGCTCGTAGAGGAAGTTGATAGTTTCTTCGACACCCATTACCATAAAAGCTGTTGCAAAAGCATCCGCAGTGCCACAATCTTTGGCCATTACAGTCGCGCTCAGCAAAGAGTGGGACACAGGGTATCCCAGACGTGGATCGATGGTATGTGAGTAACGCACTCCATTTACTTCGTAATACTTACGGTAGCTGCCCGATGTGGCTATTGCTCGGTCCTGGACTTGCACAATAGCTTGAAATTCACGGTCACCATCAGTAGGTTTGTCAATAGCAATTCGCCACAGTTCATCATGTGCATTCAAACCACGGCAAAGAACTTCTCCTCCAATCTCGATCATGAAGTTTTCAATGCCTTTTTCACGAAGAAAGTCGCCCACTACGTCAACAGAATACCCTTGAGCTATGGCATTGAAGTCCAACCGTACTTTTGGATTGCCTTTGTAGATCTGCGTTTGTTTGTAGAAGTAACCGTCGAATTCCTCAATCATGTCAATAGAAGTGTCCTCGAAGCCCACACATTGCAACAAGGAATCTACTTTGCCTTGGGTCATTTCCTCTTTGTGCTTTAATCCAAAACCCCAAGCTTCAACTAGGGGATATACTGTTGGATCAAATGCTCCGTTTGTTGTGCGCCACACGTCACGACTGAAATCGAATAGCACGCTGAAATATTTGGTAGAATCGACAAAAACAAAAATGCTATCTCTCCGATTGACTCCATTGATTCTGTTTATAACAGAATTGGGAACCCAGAGCGAAATGTCTTGATCGAATCCATCAAGGATACTGTCGACTTGAATTTTGTAATCGGCTGAGTTGTCGATGTACGAGATAGAATAGGTAGTACCCTGTGCTTCTCCAGTTATGGTCTTCAGCCTAGTCGATTGCACGTCAGTGTTTGCTCTATCTGCCTCACCGCCGCAAGAGGAAAGAAAAGCTCCGGCCAATAAAAGAAGGAAAAAGTATGTCTGTTTCATAATCCTTGATTGAGGTTGCTAAGATAATAGCAATTACCTTTATTCAGTTGAATTAGCGACGAGCGCAAATAAAAAAGGCCTTCGATGTACGAAGGCCTTTCTATATAATATTGGCAGATTATCCACCAAAGTCGTCAAAACTTACATTTTCTGGAGGAACACCCCATTCATCACACATCTTCAAAACCGCTTGGTTCATCATAGGTGGTCCGCAGAAATAGTATTCGATATCTTCTGGTGCCTCGTGCTTAGAAAGTTGGTTATCGATTACTGACTGGTGAACAAATCCCAGGAATCCGTCTCCTTCTGGATCATCCATATCCTTTTTGATAGTCCAGTTGTCCTCTGGGGCTGGCTCAGAAAGTACAACGTAAAACTTGAAGTTAGGAAACTCCTTTTCAATCGCTTTGAAATCATCTAAATAGAACAACTCACGCTTTGATCGACCTCCATACCAGTATGTCACCTTTCTGCCAGTTTTAGCAGTGTGGAATAGGTGAAATAGGTGAGAACGCATCGGAGCCATTCCAGCACCACCGCCAATGTAGATCATTTCAGAACCTGAATCCTTGATGAAGAACTCTCCATAAGGTCCTGAGATAGTGCACTTGTCTCCGGGTTTACAACCAAATACGAATGAAGAGCAAATACCAGGATTCACTTGCATCCAAGCATTACGAGCTCTGTCCCACGGCGGAGTCGCAACACGAATGTTAAGCATTACGATGTTTCCTTCAGCGGGGTGATTGGCCATTGAATAGGCACGTACTATAGGCTCGCTATTCACCATTTTCAAATCCCAAAGACCAAACTTGTCCCACTCTGCGCGGAATGTTTCTGGATCTTTGTGGTGATCAGGGTGAGCTGAGATATCGATGTCTTTGAAGTTCACCGTGATGGCAGGAACGTCAATCTGAATGTAACCGCCAGCTTCAAACTCAAGCGTGTCACCTTCTGGTAATTGAACCACGAACTCCTTGATGAAGGAAGCGACATTGTAGTTAGACTTCACAGTACAATCCCATTTCTTGATACCGAAAACTTCTTCCGGAATCTGAATGTTCATGTCCTCCTTAACCTTCACTTGACAACCAAGTCTCCAGTTGGCAGCAATTTCCCTTCTCGAAAAGTGAGGCTCCTCTGTTGGGAGGATGCTACCACCACCTTCGTGAACTTGGCAAGTGCATTGAACACAAGTACCACCGCCGCCGCAGGCAGAAGGCAAGAAAATCCCTTGATTACCTAAAGTAGTCAATAGGGTAGAGCCACCATCTACTTCGATGGTCTTGTCGTTGTTGATCGTAATCTTGATTTTTCCCGATGGAGAAAGCTTAGCCTTTGCAAACAAAAGAAGGCTTACCAGTAACAAAGTTACTATCAGGAAAAAAACGATGCTTAGAATTATAGTATCCATAATTTTTCGTCCCTATTAAATTTAAAAATCAATTCCCATAAAACTCATAAATGCAATACCCATGAGTCCCGTGATGATAAATGTTATACCTAGTCCGCGCAAAGGCGCTGGAACATTTGAATAGCGAATCTTCTCTCGGATTGCAGCGATGGCAACAATAGCCAACCACCAGCCGACTCCACTTCCGATCGCGAAAGTTGTAGCTTCTCCAATTCCATCATACTGACGCTGCTGCATGAACAATGCGCCACCAAGGATAGAGCAGTTAACAGCTATCAATGGGAGGAAAATACCCAGAGCACCATAAAGGGCAGGTGCAAATCGCTCCACAATCATCTCTACCAATTGCACTATAGAGGCAATCACTGCAATAAACATAATGAAGCTCAAGAAACTTAAGTCCATTGTGGCATAATCCTCACTTATCCAAGTCAGGGCTCCTTCCTTCAAAACGAAGTTTTCAAGCAAGTAGTTCAAAGGAATAGTGATCAAGAGAACGAATATAACAGCCAGTCCAAGACCGTTTGCCGTCTTCACTGTCTTCGAAACTGCCAAGTATGAGCACATACCGAGGAAGTAAGCGAAGATCATGTTCTCAATAAAGATCCCTTTTAGAAGTATATTGATGTATTCCATTTCTAATTGTTTTAATCAGTCTGTGCAGACTAGTGCTCTTCGATTAACGCTTTATTTCTTGAACGCTGGATCCAAATAATAACTCCAACCACGATAAGTGCCATAGGAGGCAAGATCATGAAGTTGTTATTCATATATCCCATTTCGTAAAATGCTTCTGGGAACAATTGGAATTTTCCAATTCCAAGACCTTCAAGGTTGATAGTTCCAGATCCGAAGATCTCACGAACCACTGCAACGGCTAGAAGAATCCAAGCATATCCAATACCGTTACCAATTGCGTCCATCATTGCAGGACCTGGCTTATTTGCTAAAGCAAAGGCTTCAAGTCGTCCCATGATGATACAATTCGTAATAATCAGACCAACGAAAACTGAAAGCTTTTCCGATATATCTGGAGCATAAGCCTTGAGAACCTCATTCACGATAATTACCAAAGAGGCAACAATCACCAATTGAACAATGATTCGAATACGGTCCGGAATAACCTTTCTTAAAATTGAAACCAGGACGTTTGCTCCTACAAGAACAAACAAAACCGAAAGAGACATCATGATCGCTTGCTGAATTTGAACCGTAATGGCCAAAGCAGAGCAGATTCCTAAAACTTGAATTGTAATAGGGTTGTTGTCGCTCAGCGGGTCGCTTACAAGACGTTTGTTCTTTTTAGAGAACAACGACTCTCTTTTGACCTCCTGAAGTTGTTGTGTTTCTGTACTCATATCTCCAGGTTTATAATGTTTTAAAGTAATTTTCGTAAATCTTCAAGGTACGATTCACCATCTCACCAACTCCTTTCGAAGTAATCGTTCCTCCCGTAATACCGTCAACTTGGTAGTCTTTCATATTTGGTGTTCCACCTTTAACAACCTCAAAGACATTCTTATTGCCATAGTTCATGGTCTTGCCTGTAAATCTCACCTGGAAAAAATCCTCCTTTATCTCAGCACCTAAGCCAGGGGTTTCGCCATCGTGGTCAAACTTTGCTCCGTAGATAGTTGTGAAATCTTTCTCTAGCGCTACATAGCCCCAAATAGGTCCCCAAAGTCCAGTTCCCGAAACAGGAATTACATAGAGTTCATTTCCTTCGCGTTCACATTTATATAGCGGGAATGAAACTTCAAGATCCTGCATGGCAGTCTCCAAGCCTTCAGGGTCTTTCTTAAACTTCTTAGCGACTTTCTTGATCTTCGATTTGTATTCCTTTTTCACATCAATGTTGAAAGGATCAGTCTTATCACCAGTTATGATAGGACCACTAGAAGTTTTGATCACTTCACCTTGGCTGTTCAGACTTATTCTTTCAATTACATATTGATCAAATAATTCACCTGAGTTTAAGCGGTTTGCTTGACCAGGCTCTGACCCTGATTCAAAGCCAATCGCTCCCATTATATCCATCTTTTTTTTGTCCTCTTCGTTCGCCACCTGCATAGGTTTTAAGCTTATGAAGAGAAAAGCGAGGATAGTTCCGACTACGACCACCATGATTGTGGCGAAAGCGAATGTAAATACGTTGCTATTCTTATCTATTGCCATATCTAATGAATTACGCCGCTACTGCAGCTCGTTTTAGACGTTTTGTAATGTTCGATTGAATCACATAATGATCAATCATTGGAGCCATGACGTTCATGAACAAAATAGCCATCATCACGCCTTCGGGATATGCTGGATTGAACACCCGAATTATTATCGAAATGAAACCACCAAAGAATCCGTAAATTATTTTTCCAGTGTTGGTCTGAGCCGCTGTTACAGGGTCAGTAGACATGAACACCATTCCAAAGAAGAATCCACCCATCATAAGTTGATGAAGCGGTTCAACTGCCATGAAATCGTTCGCGGCAAACGTATTCAATAGGAAAGCCATAAAAAGGCCGCCTACGAAGAATGAAACGATCACTCTCCAGCTTGCGATTCCTGCAAAAAGTAGAATGGCTGCTCCAATCAAACAGGCCAATACTGAAGTCTCACCTATACTTCCAGGCTCCAGTCCGATAAATTGGTTCCAGAAGCTATATACACTCCCATCATTGAACATTGATCGTATGGGGGCTGTTGAATCTGCACCTGCCTCAATTCCTATTGTATTGGCTAGTTCACCCATCGCTGTTGCTCCGGTTGCGCCGTCGACGAAAACATCGCCTTCGTTGCCCATCAGCCAAACATTTCCAGAAATCTTAGTAGGATAGGCGAAGAATAAGAATGCACGAGCTGTAAGAGCAACGTTCAAGATATTCATACCTGTTCCACCAAAAACCTCTTTTCCAATGATGACTGCAAAGGCAGTTGCGAGAGCAACCATCCAAAGTGAGATATCGGCAGGCATAATGAGAGGGATCAACATTCCAGAAACCAAGAAACCCTCATTTATGGAGTGCTTTTTAATTCCAGCAAAGATGAACTCTATTCCCAAACCTACACCATAAGAAACGGCGAGTAAAGGAAGGATACGAGTTGCTCCCCAGCCCATTTTAGGCCAAAACAGCTCCATAAATGGAGTTGCACTTGTAATTTCACCAATACCTAACAGGTATTGGTGTCCGATGTTCCAGGTACCGAATAACAAACAAGGAACCATGGCAAGAATTACCATCATCATTGTTCGCTTCATGTCGATTCCGTCACGAATATGTGTTCCGTTCTTAGTCGTATGACCTGGAACGAAGGCAAAGGTGTCGAGTGAATCAAAGACTACCCAAAACCTTTTTAACTTACCACCTTCCTCGAAGTGTGGTTTAAGTTTAGTATCGATGAGCTTTTTTAGCGCTTTCAATTGTATCAGAATTTGGGTTTATGCACACTCTTCTTTGATGGTATCCAGTCCTTGGCGAACAAGGGACTGAACAGCAATCTTCGAAGTACATCCATACTCGCACAGAGCAAAATCTTCTGGAGCTACTTCGTAAATGCCTAAATTCTCCATAGCATCAATATCGTTGACAATAATTGCCTTGATAAGATGCACAGGGTATATATCAAATGGGAAAACTTTCTCGTATTGTCCTGTCATAACAAATGCTCGCTCTTCACCATTCGTATTGGTGTTGAGATCCCATTTCTTCGACTTAGGCAGCAGCCATGTTGGGAATGTACGCGACAAAGAGAACTTGTCAAAGCCCAGACCTAGCCATCCGTTGGTTAAAACAAATTGTGGTTCGTCACCTTCAGGAATAGCAGTGATCTGTTGATCTCCCCATCCTAAATATCCGTCAGCTACAATTTTGGTCCCACTTAAAACACTTCCGCTAATCACACGATCATTGTCGCCCGAAAGCTGATCTTTTAGAATAGCTCCCAGATTGGCCCCCATAGGAACTGCATAATACTGAGGTTGCTTTATATGAGAGCCTCCAACAGCTATGACTTTTTTCAAATCAACCTTGCCAGCAGAGAACAAACGGCCAATGTTGGCGACGTCTTGTGGATTTACATACCATACGACCTCACCTTTGTTGATTGGGTCGATCTTATGAATCTGTACACCAACGTTTCCAGCTGGATGCGGTCCACTGAATGAAATTGAATTCACTCCACTAAAACTTGAAAATGCTGTTGAACCTTCGCGAACTCCTAGATTGACAGGCTTTCCATCAGCCAGCTTCTTTAGTGCCTCAAGTCCCATTGCAAACTCATCCATCATGTCCTTCATAGCAAAGTCCAAGTCTGGACCAAGCGGGTTGCTATCGAAGCAACTTACATGAATTGATTTAGGCTGATCGGCCGGATCAGCTACTGTGCTAAACGGACGTTGTTTGATAAATGGCCAAATTCCTGCATCAAGTAAGGCAGTCAAGACTTGCTCTCTTGTTGCAGTTTGAGGATTGACAGTTGTGAATGATTCAAACTGATTTTGGCCGTCGGACTTAATCCTGACTTCCAAAATGCGTCGTTTTTCACCACGAACCACTTCAGCTACTTCACCACTAACAGGAGAAGCATACTTGATTCTGGCATCATATTTGTCAATGAACAAAGTGGTTCCAGCTTTCACCATTTCCCCTGCTTTCACAACCATTTTTGGTACTAGACCATGAAAATCTGGTGGTTTTACAGCGAAAACGTCGATGTTTGGGGTTTGGGCCAACTTAAGATCAGACTCTCCTTTGAGTCTAATATCAGCTCCCTTACGTATCCTGAACGATTGCGACATTTGTTGGTTTATGCGTTAATTTCGGGGCGCAAAATTAAAGATTTGGGGGCTAGTAGCCCGCGATACACAACCCTTTATAGTTAATTTAGAATGATTATAAATAGTAGAGACAGAGAAAAAATCACAGAAGGGACAAGGTATGCCCTGATTTTAATCAAAACAGTGTTCATAGTGTTGTGGATATCTGTTAGCTGTTTGCCTTCGATTGGAGCTGATTCAGCAGAATTTCAGTTGAATGAAATAGCGAGTAATTATGACGAAGAGATGCCTATGAACGACAAAATTTATAAGGAGTCAATTCATAGTATTCGAGTTCATTTGGATGGAAGTCCGATATCGCCCCCATTCAAAGAACTTCAATCGTCTTCTCAATTTATGGTGACATTTGATGATTTGGCCGAAGGCTTCTCAGATTACTATTATACCTTGATCCATTGCAATCCATGGTGGGAAGCTTCAGATTTGGAGCCGTCAGAATATATTCGCGGTTTTTCAGAGAATAGTATTGTGGATTATGATCAGAGCTTCAATACTTCCACAGACTACATGCATTATTCCTTCTTGTTTCCCAATGAAATGTGTCAAATTACTCTTTCTGGAAATTATCTTCTCTATGTTTTTGAAGATGGTGATCAAGAAAAGCCAGTCTTTTCATCTCGATTTGTGATATTCGAGCCTCTGGTCTCCGTGAATGCGCGAGTTCATGAGTCTTCAATTGTTGGCGAACGCAGGTATCAGCAAGAAGTTGATTTCTCAATCAATCATGCCAATTTCCCTATTCCAAATCCTTACCAAGATTTGGCTGTTGTGGTCATGCAAAACAACAGATGGGATAACGCAAAATTTGACTTGGAACCTAGGTTTGTCAAAGATCGAGAGCTTGATTTTGACTACGGAGAACCCAATAATTTTATGGGTAACAATGAATTCCGCACGTTGGACTTGAAAAATTTCAGGTATTTAACTCTGAGGGTGGATAGTACCGTGCAACTCCGTGATGGGTTTCATACTTGGGTGAAGAAGGATCCCATGCGAACTTTTACCCAGTACCGAACTGTTCCTGATATAAATGGAAAGTTTTTGCCTTTTAATGACAATGGTTTTGACTCTGATTTGGAGGCCGACTATTCTTATTGTCATTTCACGTTGCCTTTTGAAATCCCTTTGAGCAACGTAGAGTTCTATTTGTTTGG